>DATETB010000029.1:0-6189 GCA_035283825.1 Candidatus Brocadiales bacterium
GCCATACGGAAGGGGGCGTGGAGATAGCCTCCTGCCTTTAGAATCATTGCCTCCAGCACTCGCCCTACACGACCATTGCCATCCCAAAAGGGGTGAATAAGTTCAAAATAGAAATGCACGATGGGTGCAATAATCAAAGGGTTTTCAGCCGTTATCTCATCGGAGTGGAGCCATTTTATGAACCCACTCATTAGGATTTCTACATCGTGTAATGTCTTTGGTGGGCGGTATACTCCCCCCACCTGCTCGTGCCCAACCAGTGTCGGGACATCTCTGGGATTATCACGATAGAATCCAGGAGCATTGTAGCGATGTGGTATACCTTTGGTAACAAGCTCGTGGATTTTTTTAATATCCTCCTCCGTTAGTCTGAAGTCTGGTTTTTGAGATTCTATCCTTGCATAATCGTATGACTCCTTCATGTTTGCAGAGGCCCGCTGGTTAACCGTCTTTATCTCCTCCGGTGAAAGTTCTAACACCTCTGCTACTGCTTCCTCACTCTCAAGGGCCGTACCTTCTATGCTTGTAGTGCTATATATTGAAGAGGCAACTATTTCTTTATCTAGGAGTTCCACTATCATGGGGAATGTCTGGGGTAATTCCTCGTAAGCACGGTGGGCGTAGTGTATCTGGAACAAGAGGTTTTGAATATCGGCCTGTGTCTTATCCAGAAAAACCCCAAATTCTATATAGCCTGATTTTTGCGTCATAATTTTCAATGGATTTGTCATCAAATTTGTCATATATTATTACTTTATAACTAACTGTATTTTAATCTGTTATAAAAATTTACTTATTCTTTATTGTGCTTAAAATGTCAGTGTTATTTTACAGGTTGTTGGAACCCCTGTCAAGCTGTAAATCCGCCTCAGGTGGACTGCGGCTAAAGGTTGGGCAGGGGTAAACCCTGCCCCTACAACTTAAACCCTTAAACGCTTGAACCCTTTAATAACCCCCTCCCTCATCACCACCCGTCCTCCTACCATGGTAAGGACGGCCTGGCCCTTTAACCTCCAGCCCTCAAAGGGGCAGTTACGGGCAAGGGATTGGAATCTTTTGCCTTCTACTATCCATTCCCTTTCCATATCTATTACGGTTATGTCCGCCGGACTCCCCACGGCCAGACTGCCGCCTCCCAGGCCAAAAATCCTGGCAGGGTTGGTGGACATCAGCTTCACGGCCTCCTTCAGGGAGATAATACCAGGATGCACCAGTCTTGTAAGCACCACACCCAGTGTGGTCTCCAGTCCAATTAGACCCGGGGCACCGGCCCTCTTATCCTCCTCCCTGTGTGGGGCATGGTCGGAGGCAATGGCGTCAATTGTACCCTCTTTAATGGCCTTTTGTAGTGCGGTGCAGTCCTCTTTCTTCCTGAGAGGGGGATTGACGGTGAAGGGCAGCCCGTGAGGCCCTCTACTGGCCTCGTCAAGGAAGAGGTGATGGGGAGTGACCTCACAGGTAATCCTCCCTTTACCGTCCTTTTTGGCCTCCTCAATTATCTGGATAGACTCGGACAGGCTGACATGGGATATGTGCACCTTTACGCCTGCGGTGCTACCGCCCCCGGTCTCCTGGGCCAGGCGTAAGTCCCTGGCAATGAATCCAGGCTCGTTGTGGAAGGGTTCTCTGGGCTGGAAGCCCAGTCCTTTTGGCTTCCTGGCCAGAGAAAAGCCGGAGTCCTCACAGTGGGGGCTGAGGGGTAGTTGATGTTTGGCGGCCTGACGGCAGGCCTCTCTCATAAGTTGTTCCTCCACGATGGGGTTACCGTCCTCGGAGAGGGCCACCACTAAGGGATGGCCTTTCAGGGCCTTGAAGTCCGTCAACACCTCCCCCTCCCTGCCCCTGGTCATGGACGCCTTTGCATACACCCTGCACAGGGCCTCCCTCTCCACCTTCTCCCTGAGGGCCTCAAGCCTCTCTGGAGAGTCCAGTGGTGGTTTGGTATTGGGTTCACAGATAACGGCAGTAAACCCGCCCATGACCGCCGCCCTGGTGCCGGAGGCAATGGTCTCCCTCTGGCACTCCTCAAAGTCCCTCAGGTGTACGTGGCAGTCAATAAGCCCTGGCACTACGTATTTACCACCCACATCAATTACCTCTTCCCCCTCTTCCGGGGTTATATCTGGGGCAATAAGGGTAATACGGCCCTCCCTGACCAGGATGTCCGTTACCGAGTCCAGCCCGGTGGCAGGGTCAATCACATGGCCGTTTTTGAGGAGGAGTGGTTGGAAGTTAAGTAGAGTCATGGTCTAATAAAAGGATTTTTTATCTATCCCTCCAACTCCGGCACCCCCAACAACTCCCCCAGGGGACACTCCCTACACCTGGGGTTCCTGGGCTTGCAGTAGTCCTTTCCTATCTTGAACGCCTTATGCAGAGAATAAGTCATGTTCGCTTTACTACCAGTCGGTCACTGCGCATCAATTCCCACTGGCGCTGGTACTCCATGATGCGTGCGACTTCATTTACGAATTTCTCCTCGTAGCCGTGACGTTCTAGCAGATATAAGCCAAGTTCCATGCCGCTACTAATACCTCCAGCGGTGATTATTCGGCCAACGTCCACTACACGGGCACGGTTAATTTCAACTTTGGGGGCGTATACCTTAAGCCGCTCTAGCGGTGTCATTGGTTCGCTTGGGTCTGCCTCTTTTCTGGAGGTTGCCGGTAGCCCATCAAGTAGCCCAATCACCCCGTAAACCCATGAGCCTGTGCAGACTGAACATAACAATGTTGTTTCGGGTAGTTCACGCACAAACCTGAGCAGGCGGTGGTTGTGAATCTCGGTGCGTGTGCCAATGCCGCCGGGTACAATGAAGGCAGTCATGGTAGGCTGATGATCCAGGGAGTAGCGAGGCGTCACCAACATGTTGCCGGTTGCTACTACCGGCGTGCCTGAATCGCTAATCAGGAAGACATCAATCTCGGGGTCTAGCCGCCTGGCGACGGCCATCACACCAAAAGGCGCCGCCCAATCCACAACTTCGGCTCCATTAAACACATAGATGCCGATGCGAGGTTTGATTTGGTGGCCCATTTGCGACCTCCTTTCCAGTACGATGTCAGCCTGGTAGGGTGGGCTATGCCCACCCTACACCCTTTTGCACCTTTAATTGGTGGGCATGGCCCACCCTACTCTTAATAGAGGACACCATAATCAGGTAGTTGCTATCTCCCTTATCCTTATTTCAATACCCTTTACCTCGGGGATGGGGTCTTTATCTCTCAATTTGAGAATGAGCCACTCTTCTAAGACTTCCACGAGTTCTTTTCTGCATTCTTCCACTGTCTTACCGTTAGCCCAAATCCCTTCAAAACCTGGAATTTCTGCAAACCAGGTCCCGTCCTCCAGTTTTTTGTACTCCGCCTTTTCTAGTACCCCTTGAATGTATTCAACCAACATGATTCACCTCCTAATGACTTGTTAGTTTTACCTATCCTCCCAACTCCGGCACCCCCAGCAACTCCCCCAGGGGACACTCCCTACACCTGGGGTTTCTGGGCTTGCAGTAGTCCTTTCCCACCTTCACCAGGAGGGCGTGGTACTCATTGTAAAGCTGTACGTCTTTAGGCAGATTGTCCTCAAAGAAGGACTTTATCTCCTCATACGTACTATCCTCGGGGATAAGGAGGTGGCGGGAGAGTACACGATAGGTGTAGGCATCCACCGCGAAGGAGGGCATGTCCCCGGCATAGAGGAGGATGGAATCTGCCGTCTCCCTGCCTATGCCCTTGACGGAGAGGAGTCCTTCCCGAAGTGGGTCCAATTTCTTAGAGAACATCTCCTTCAGGTTGCCATTATAGTTTTCAAAGAACCAGTCAATGAGGTTCTTCAGCCGCTTTGCCTTGACATTGAAGTAGCCGGCGGGGCGGATAAGTTGAGCCAGTTCGGGCAGTTTAGTTTTATGTAGGCCCTCTGGGCTTAGCTTTACTGCCGCCTTAAGATTCTTTATCGCCCTCTCTACGTTGCCCCAGTTAGTATTCTGCGCTAGTACTGCCCCCACCAGCACCTCAAACGGTCCATCCCCCGGCCACCACCCCTGGGGACCAAAGGCCTTGAATAGCTCGCGGTATATCTTCATGAGGGTGTCCGATGTCTTCATCTCTGCCCATATTAACAGGGAGAACGGGAAAATCAATGGCCTACGGAACAAGTAGACAGTAGACAGCAGTCAGGGGTCAGCAGGTCAGCAGTCAGCGATCAACAATCAGCAGACAGCTTGCTGATGGCTGATGGCTGATTGCTGATTCCTGATAGCTGATTGCTGACTACTGTTTTGGAAATTCCTTGACATTCCTCCCGTTTCTGCTAGATTTTTAGCCACCTTTGGAGGACTATGTAGGGGCGCGACTTGTCGTGCCTATTAATTAATAAGGCGGAGTAGCTGGCGTGGACTATAGACTGCAGACTATAGACTTTAGACTTCATAATGAAGCCTATAGTCCAAAGTCTACTGTCTACTATTCAGGAGAAACGGATGGCGGAGAGGAAAGAGAACTGGCAGGATATGTACTACGCCTTCTGGAGCGCCTTTGACGTTAAGAGGGTGTTCCTGGGGTTACTGGGGATGGTGATGACCTTACTGTGGGTATCCGGGGTACTATGGGTATTCTCTGCAGTGGGGTTTATCAGGACGGGACCTTCTACCTTTTTGATTACCTTTCTCCAACCCCCCACGGTAGCGGCCTGCCGGTTCCTCAATGCCTTTACTACGGCCTTCACCTCAGGGGATTGGAGGGCTTACCTGCCCCTGGCCTTCATGCTTTTTGGTCTCCTGGCCGTCTGGTCACTAGCCGGTGGCGCCATAACCAGGGTAGCCTCTCTGGATTATGCCAGGGGGAGCGGTATCGGGTATGGGGATTCTCTCAGATACTCAGCCGCAAAATTCTGGTCCTACTACTGGGCCCCCGTAGCCCCTACACTCGGCGCCCTCTTCTTCGTCCTGCTTAACGGGATTGCCGGGTTCCTGGGAAAGATAAAGTTCCTGGAAATCCTTGTGGTCCTGGGCTTCCCCATCATACTAATGTTTAGTTTCTTGACCCTATTTGTGGTGGTTATCGGCGTAATAGGGTGCTGGCTTATGATTCCTACAATAAGTGCTGACGGCTCTGATGCCTTTGACTCCATGAGTCGGGCCTATTCCTATGTATTATCCCGGCCTCTTAAATATTTTACCTACCTTGCCTCAGCCGCGGTCTTTGGGGTGTTCGCCCTGGCCATTGCCTCTACGGCCGCCAACCTCCTGGTGCAGACCAGCTTTGCCACGGTGGGACTTGGCATGGGACAAAAGTTTCAGACCATTACGGGCGTCATAAACGGGGTAGTACAGCCCATAGGACTGTCTGCCAATTACAGCCTCCCCATACAGATAAAGATGGCCTTCTCCAGCCTCCAATCCACCACCATGACCCTCACCGCCATAGGCCTCCTGGCCTATCTCCTGTTGTTAAAGCTGGTGGTCTGGTCCATAGCCGCCGCCTATATTGGCTCGGCCCAGACGGTGTTATATCTCCTGATGAGGAAGGAGGTAGACGGTACCGAGGTGGCCGACGTCTATGTGGAAGAGAGTGAGCCTGCAATACCCACCCCTACGAAACAGTAGACAGGGGACAGCAGTCAGCAGTCAATAGAATGCTGAACGCTGATTGCTGATAGCTGATTCCTGATTGCTGACTACTGTCTACTTACTTCTCCCTTGACCTAATCTTGCCCTCCACGGGGTTTGGCCTCAACTGCTTCATCCTCTGCTTATCTGCCTTTTCTAGCAGTACCCCCTGGGGAGTTATGGTAGTCACGCGATACTCTGTCCCCAGAATCGCCGCCCCCTCACTGTACCACTGACCATCGATGATAGCCGCCTTCCGCCCGTCGTTATCAATGAGGATTGAACTGACGGTGGGTAAAGGCCCTTCTACCTCCAGGGGCTTCTCTTCCTTCATAACCATTGGCCGGAGTTCCTCGGGGGTAAGGAACGGCTCTCTGCCCCACTGTCCTTCGTCCAGTTGACTCTCTAACGAGCTGGTATCCAGAGGGATGGGTTCAAACTTTACCAGGGGGACCCTGGGGGCTTCTGGCGTCTTCTTCTCCTCCGGAGCACGGGCAGCGGCCCTACTACCACCAACCATCTCTCTTACTGGTGGTGCAATCTCATTCTTTACTGGGGCGCCTCCTTTAAGGTTGCGATAGTTG
>DATETB010000030.1:0-3926 GCA_035283825.1 Candidatus Brocadiales bacterium
GCCAAGATAGTCATCTTCAGGGACCCATCCCTTACACAGGAGACGGACTTCATTGAATTTGACAACTTCAGGGCCGCCACCCATGAGGACACGATTGACAAGACTGTAATGGGGGTGCAGAGGACAAGAGATTTAATAAGAAAAGCCCTAAAGTTTGAGGATGGCACGGTGGACCTGGACATTCTTGTAGACCCTCCCGACGCCGGGAAGATTTTGAAGTGGTCTACTGACGGGACGAGGATAGTATCTTCCGACGGGGCCCTCTCCGCCCACGCTCCAAGTCATGCTCCAGGGGGGACTGATGATTTAGACGCCTACTATGCCAGCCAGACGGAATTCAATAGTCATAAGGACAGGCATATCTCTGGCGGTGCGGATGCCTTTATCTCTACGGACGTGATTGAGGCCCTGGTCAAGAGGGTCAGGGAGGGCGGAGGGGCTGACCTTCTCCTGGGGATTATTACGGACGGTCAACTCCTGAAACGGAGTGGGACGTCTATTATTGGCGTTACGGGGGATACAGTCCTCTCCGTCTTTGGCAGGACGGGGGCGGTGGTGGCACAGGAGGGGGACTACACCCTTAACCTCCTTGGCGATGTATCTATCACAACACCTGCCCTGGCCCAGGTACTAAGATATAACGGCACCTCTTGGGTAAACGCCCAACTTGCCCATGCTGATTTGTCTGGTGTAGGCACTAACACCCACCCTCAAATAGACACCCACATTGCCGATGCTACTATCCACTACCTGCAAACGGCAATAGACCACGTCAACCTTCTGAACAAAGGCACTAATACCCATGCTCAAATTGATAGTCACCTGGGGGCCCCCTCAGGCGTACATGGGATTACTGGCTCGGTAGTAGGCACGTCTGATACACAGACCCTTACAAGCAAGACTCTAAGCCTCGTAAAAATCAAAGACGAAGACGCCACCCCCATTGGGGACGTCCTCCTGAAAGTCCTTGACCAGAGACTAAAGATAAGAAACGCAGGGGATACGGCAGACATTGGGCTAGAGAGGGCCTTCCTGGACTTTGGCTCTGGGCTGGTAAATGCGGACATTGCGGCGGCGGCAGGGATAGTAGAATCTAAGCTGTCCCTAAATTATGCCACTCACTCCCCAGCCAATGACCCCACTACTGATGAGAAAGGGGCTTTGGCAGGGACGAATGGTACGCCCTCTGGCACCAATAAGTATCTCACGAACTCAGACCCAAGAAACACTGACGCCAGGACTCCGATAGGCTCGGCGGGTGGAGACCTCACTGGTACTTACCCTAATCCAACAGTAGCCCTCCTCGCCATCACGGACGCTAAAGTAGCCGTCGCCAACAAGGACGGGCTTGTAGGTACTCCCTGTCTGAGGACTCTGGGTACTGGTGCCCAACAAGCCTGTGCTGGTAATGACAGCAGGCTATCAGACGCCAGGACTCCTACTGCTCATAAAGCCAGTCATATATCAGGCGGTAGCGACGCCCTGGCTTCTACTGACATCATTGAGGCCATAATTAAGAGACTCCAGGAATCTGGAGGCCCAACTACTCTACTTATGGGAGCTGTGGCAGATGGCCAATTCCTGAAAAGGTCGGGAACTACAATAATAGGCTCTGCTGGGGCTGGCGGGGCAACCACCTTCCTTGACCTCACTGACACCCCTTCCGCCTACACAGGCCAGGCTAAGAAGATGGTGAGGGTCAATACTGGGGCGACTGCCTTAGAGTTCCTGAACGAGCTAGACACCCTTGTACTCAACACACAGCTTGCGGTGGGTACTGCACTGGATGGCAACTATCTAACAAAGTTTGAAGGAACTACTGTAACCTGGGGCGGTTTATTTTATATTAAAGACACCAGAACAAGTCCTGGTGGGCAAAGGGCTCTTACTTTTTGGAACAATCCTAGTGGGGTTCCTGGCGAGATACTCTACTTTGATAATCTTGGAAATATATACGCAAACCGAAGCCTTAATTTCAATTATGGAGATACTGCTAAGTACGGCAAACTTACCTATCCCCCTAACGACGGCTTCCTGGGACTGGGAGCCTACGGCACAGACACAAACATAGATTTAGAGATAAGGCCCAAAGGGACAGGCAAACTCATAATTGGTGGTAGCGGAACAAGTGCTTCAGGCGAGGGACACTTAACTATTCTCCCCTGGGCCTATAACGCCATCGTCCAAGGCACTTGGGCTTTTAATGTGGACGTAAATCAGGCAACAGCCAACTCTTTTTATAATAGCACTGCAGCCAATCTTGACCAGCTAGATTATAAAATCTACCTTGCACCTGGGACGTATTCTCTTTCCCTACTTGGCTTAAAATCTTCTAATCGGGGTATTATAGATATACTTTTAGATAGCATCTCTGTGGGAACGATGGATACATATGCAGCCTCAACAGTGCAAAATAATGTCGCTTCATTGGCGGGGATTACAGTTTCAACAGGAGGGCTAAAGACGCTATCAGTGAAGGTTAACGGAAAGAATGCCTCATCTACAGGATATTATATGGATATATCTTCTATATCATTATGGAGGACGGCATAAATGATAAAAGTCTTATTAGGTATCAGCATAGCCTCTTTGGTGGCTAATGGAATACTAGCCTATTTATGGTTGGCCACCAGGAAATGGTTCAGGCTTTACAGGGCAGATTTGCACCTCCAGGGCAAGAGGGCGGATGTGCCGAGGCACTTAATGTAGGGGCGAACGGCCGTTCGCCCCTACCATCGCCGGCGAATGGCTATTCGCCCAATTTGTAGGGGCGTATTGCATACGCCCAAAAAGGAGGTCTTATGGAACTAACAGTCGGAGAACTAAGAGAGGCACGCATACCACTAATAAAAATAATGACGGCAGAACAGCCCTTCAAGCTGGCGTATCGGCTGAAGAAGATAGCGAAGACATTGGAGACAGAACTCAGAGAAATAGAGAAGGTTCGGATTGAGAAGGTGAAGAAGTACGGGACGGTTCTGCCAGACGGCAACCTTCAAGTGATAGGTGAAAACCTGGAGACGTTTCAGAAAGAGATGGAGGAGATTAACAACACGAAGATAAACTTAGAGATTCAGCCTATTCCGCTTGATTTGTTAGAGGGGGTCAGATTGTCCCCCCTGGAAGTAATGCGGTTGGAAAGGTTTATTGAAGACAGCAGGGGCTGAATATTTTCAGCCCCTACAGGGCGGAGGTGAAGGATGTTAAAGGCGCGCACAGGGTCTAAAGAGGCAGACACTCTCAAGGCTGTCGTGAATTTTCTGGAAAGCCAGGATATTTTTTACGAGCGGGTTAATCCTGTATCTCTTGTGGGTCATCGTAATGGTTTCAGGGTGAGAAGACTCCGTGAATCTCAGAAGGGGTCGCCAGATATACGGATTTATCCGGGAGAAGGAAGGGTTATGTTTGTAGAGACGAAGTCAGGCACTGGGAAGTTATCAGTATTCCAGAGCCGTTGGAAGGCGAGGGCGGAGGAGGCGGGAATCCCGTATCACGTGGTGCGGGAGATAAGCGATTTGTTGGGAATTTTAGGTTAGAGAAAGGCAAGAGATGGGGAAGTGGTGTGATGAGGGCGAGACAAACGTAGGGAACATATACCTGAAGAACCAGGCTCAGAATGCGGCCCTTTATCTGGGGTTATACAAGGACACGACTGAGCCGGCGGAGACTGCCATCCTTGTGGGTCTTACTGAGCCTTCTGGCTACGGGTACGCAAGGATAGCCCTGGCCCCCGGGGACTGGGCGGAGGGACCGCAGGGGACGTTTGTCCAGCCGGAGAAGATATTCATGCCCTCTGGGGGGGCCTGGGGGAACGTTTACGGTTATTTTGTTTGCACGGTGGCCACGGGTACGGCGGGGAAGCTCCTGGGGGTGGAGCATTTCAGTACGCCCTATAACGTCCAGGCTGGTTACGCCCTGAGAATTTC
>DATETB010000031.1:0-2507 GCA_035283825.1 Candidatus Brocadiales bacterium
ACTGGAAGGTATTGACGGCAACAAAAAGATGAGCAAGAGCCTGGGTAACTATATCGGCATCACGGAGGAGCCGGCCCAAATCTTTGGCAAGGCCATGTCCATCAAGGACGACCTCATGAAGAAGTACTTTGTCCTTGCCACAGACATGGATGATGGGCGTATAGACGAACTCCTGGCCCACAGCGTCCACCCCAGGAAGGCTAAGGCAGAGCTGGCCAGGGCCATTGTCAGCAGGTACTGGGGCGAGGAGGCCGCCTCTCTAGCCGCCCAGGAGTTTGACAGGGTATTCAAGGCCCACGAACTCCCCGAACAAAATTCAGAGGTTACGATACCCAGGAGCGAATTAAAAGACGGCAAGCTCTGGATGGTAAGACTGCTGATACTGGCAGGCTTCGCCACCACCAATAGCGATGCCCGCAGGCTCATCACCCAGGGGGGCGTCCATGTAGGGGCGTATTGCGATACGCCCATACCTTTTAAAGAGGTTACAGACCCCAAGGCCGACATTGAGGTTGCCACGGGGATGATACTAAAGGTAGGCCGGAGACGGTTTGCTAAGGTGGTGGTAAAGGGTTAAGAGTTTAGTCAGCCATCAGCTAGCTGACTGCTGACCCCTGACTGCTGATTGCTGACTCCTGTCTACTGTTTGCTGTCTACTGCGAAGTGCCTGAGTTCCTCCAGGGTCTCAAAATCCCTCAACCTCTCCCCTCGGGCCTGGGCCTGGGCCTTGAGGTCTTTACGGAACTTGAATACGTCCTTGCTTAGTTGGATAATCTGTTTCTGGGTCAGTCCACCCGTGTCGGATAAGTCCCATAGGTAGTCAAATAGCCCTTTTCTAGTATCCGCAGAGAATTCGGGCCAGCACTCCCCCATCTCGTCCCCCCTGGAATCTAGAGTAGCATAGGCAGGTTTGCCTGCCTTGATGAGGCGACTATCAATATACACATTCCACAGGTATTTATATCGGCGGAGTTGGGCCGTACCGGGTTTGGGCGCCTTTGTCTCATCGTAACCAAAGGCCTCATCCACCTGGTCAACCACGTGCATCAGTTCGTGTCTCAGTCTCCCTTCCAGGTTTTCCAGGGAATCCACTACCTCTAGCTCCAGGACACCCTTTGGTCTGAGGTAGTTCATGTCTATTTGGGCCTCTGCGGGGGGATGTTTGATATAGACCTTGCAAAGCTTCCCGTCTAAGTACGTTTCATTAAGAAATTTTTCTACCTGCTTGAGAATTGTTTGTTCATTACGGAAGCCTGGGGTAATGCTAACTTCTGCCACAATCTTTTCCTCCCTCTTGTAGGGATATAATTTGTGGTACCCAAAAAATCAGGGCTTGATAAATCAAGCCCCTGTGTTACCTCATTACCTTAATCACTGCCTTCTTCTTGAGGTTTTTTATGTATTCCATCTTTCTGCGCCTGGCCACGTCCTGGTAGAGTTTATTATTAATCTCCTCCTGGAGTTCCTCAAAACTGGGCGTCCTGGCGGGCTTGACTGCCTCGGCCTTAAATATATGGAAGCCTATTGGACTCCTTACGGGCTGGCTTATCTCCCCCTGTTCTAGTGCCACTGCCGCCTCCTTAAGCCCTTTTATCCATTGCATTATCTCTTTGTGCTCATACAACTCCCCCGTGGAGGCCTTCGGATCCTGGGAGAACTGTTTGGCAAGTTCTGCGAAGTCCTCCCCTGCCTTGGCGCGTTGATAGACCTCCTGGGCCTTCTTTTCGGCCTCCTTGGCGTTGGGAATGGCCTTTATATATATCTGTCTTACCTTTACCTCTTTCTCCTCATTGAACTCATCTTTGTGCTTCAGGTAATAGTCCCTGACCTCCTTGGGGGAGATGGAAATCTTTTTAAATGCAAACTCTTTGAGCAGGGCCTCTGCCATGAGGTCTTCTTTCAACTCCTTCTTCTTTTCTGCGGGATTTATACCCTCCTTGGTGGCTAACTCATAAAATCTGGCAGGACCACCCACCTTATCCATAGCATCCTTCAAGAAGGATTCTGCCTCTCTTTCCAACGCCTCCTTTATGATGGGATTATCCTTAATAATCTTGCCAGCCTCCTGTACCAGTAGTTGTCGGTCTATGAGTTCATCCAGTATGTCGCTCAGGATTTGTGTAGCCCTTTCATTAAGCTCCCTCCCCTTGTATTTCTCTATGGCCTCCCTCAGGGGTACGGCTGCCTGTCTCTTTACATCATCATCTGTTATTATGGCGCCGTTTACCTCTGCCTTTATAGCCCCCAGCCTTATACTCTCTGCCAGGGCAGTCGTGGAGTCAGTTATGGAGTCCATTGACTGTGTCAATGGACAAACCGGTAACGAACCAACCAGGCAGACCAGAAAGACCATGAGTGGCATCCGCCCCTTCGCTGTGCTCAAGGACAGGCTCAGGCGGACTCCCGACGAAAGATTTTTGTAAGTGTTTCTCATCTCTCCAACCTCATTCCTCACTTTCCCAACCCCGGAGTCCCCACCCAAGACGCTTGTCCTGAGCGTAGCCGAA
>DATETB010000032.1:0-10418 GCA_035283825.1 Candidatus Brocadiales bacterium
CCCCAGGTCTTCCGAAGGCCTTTTTAGCATGTGGGAGAAACTCTCCCTTACCCAGTGGGTAATCATCTGGCGGTTGGCAAAGGCAAAATTGGCTGCGCAGGCCATGGCGGCAAAGTAGCGCCTCCCTTCCTCAGAGTCTATCGGGGCACAGCATAGCTGGCGGTCTACTAGCTCTATCCCATACTTACTGGCGGCCCTCAGCATGACCCCTATGAAATCATCGCAGACCTGATAACCCAACCCCCTGCTGCCTGTGTGCACCTGGACGGCTATCCCCCCCAGTTCGAGGCCCAGGGTACTGGCCAGCTTCTCATCATATATCTCAGAGATTACGTCCACCTCCACAAAATGGTTCCCGGAACCCAGGGTGCCTACCTGTGAGCGGCCCCTCTCCATGGCCCTATCGGATACCTCCCCTGGGTCAGCCCCCTGGATACAACCCCGTTCCTCAATATGCTCCAGGTCCCTCTCGTAGCCGTAACCCCTGCTTACGGCCCAGCGGGCGCCTTGCCTCAGGAGACCCTTTTCCTCTTCAATACCCAGCTTGAGGTCCTTCCTGTGCGAGCCTACCCCCGTGGGGATATTCCTAAAAAGGGTGTCAACCAATGCTTTCATTATATTCTGTATCTCTTCTCTACGCAGATTGGAGCGTAGTACCCTTACCCCACAGTTGATGTCATAACCTACGCCCCCCGGGGAGATCACGCCTGTCTCATCAAAGGCGGCTACACCGCCTATGGGGAACCCGTACCCCTCATGGATATCCGGCATGGCCAGGGAGGCCCTCACTATCCCAGGCAGGGTGGCTACGTTGGCCACCTGACGCAGGCTCAAATCTCTCTTTATCTCCTCCATAATCCTGGAATTGGCATAGACTATGCCCTCTACCCTCATACCGCCTTCCTTCTCTATCTTCCAGCGGTAGGGGTCTATCTGCTTTATGTTCAGGGTTAATTCCTTTTCCATATCCCTCACCTTCCATACTTCAGTAGTAGGGGCACGGCGCGCCGTGCCTCTACATCCTCCTGGGCAGGGGTAAACTCTGCCCCTACAACTGTTCCCTGGTGGCGGAGCACCAGGGCTATCCTCCCTCAGAGGTCTATTATCACCCTAGCCCGCCAGCCTTCGGGTACTTCTACCACCTCTATTTTATGATGGGTAACGGCCTTGGGGCTGGTCAAAATTAGGTGTCTCCCTTCACGGAAAGACTCCCCATAGGCTATGGCCTCCAGATTGTCGGACTCCAATCCCTTTACCTCAAACCTCTTAAAGAGGAGTTGTTCTACCTCGTGGTAGTAGAGCAGTTCGTTCAGCCAGTTTACCAGGAGTTGTTCCAGGTCAAATGCGCGGAGTCTGACGGTCCTTTCCACCCTCTCCTCTACCCTGGATAAGTCAGTAACGACGTCAAATAGGGCAAAGGCGGCATTACCAAAGAGTTCCTTTAAGTCTCTGCCATAGACCTCCAGGGCCAGGTCTGCCGTGTGCTCCAGTACTTTGTATCGCTTTGACGCGGACTCCTTCATAGGACCCTTCGGCTCAGAACAGGGCTTTACCAGATGAGCCAAAGACCTTCATCTTATTCCTCATGGTCTGGACCATTAATTCCCTGGCAGGACCTAGTATCTTTCTTGGGTCAAATTCCTCCGGGCTCTCCGTCAAGACTTTTCTTATGGAGGCCGTAAATGCAAGTCTCAAGTCAGTGTCAATATTTATCTTGTTTATGCCGTTCTTTATGGCCTCCCTTATGGATTCCAGGGGTATGCCCTTTGCCCCTTTTAATCTTGCGCCATAAAGCTCGGCCATGTCCACAATCTCCTTCTCCACGCTGGAGGCCCCGTGGAGGACCAGCGGGATATTTACTAAATCCTTTATCCTCTTGACCAGGTCAGTCCTCAACCTGGGCTCACCTCTGAATTTGTAGGCCCCGTGACTTGTGCCAATGGCCACAGCCAGGGCGTCTACCCCTGTTTCCTTTACGAAACGCCCGGCGGCCTCGGGGTCTGTCAGTTGTACCTCTCCTGCCACCCCGTCCTCAATCCCTCCCAGTCTACCCAGTTCGGCCTCCACACTTACCCCCACCGGGCGGGCCACCTCTACTACCCTCCGTGTAAGCTCTATGTTTTTATTAAAGTCCAGGTGACTGCCATCAATCATCACGGAGGTAAAACTATTGCGTATGGCCTTCAGCACCACCTCCACACTACCCCCGTGGTCTAGATGGAGGGCTGCAGGTACTGGTCCGCCTAAGGCGGACTCGGCGGCCTTATGCACCATGGCAAATAGCAGGTCAAACCCGGCGTACTCTCCTGCCTTTTCTGTGGCCTGCAGGATTACCGGGGAGCGCTCCAGTTGGGCCGCCTGGAAGGCCGCCTGGACGGTCTCCAGATTGTTTACGTTAAAGGCTGGTACCGCATAGCCCCCTGACGATGCCTTATCCAGTAGTTCTTTCAGACTAACCAGGCCCACGCGACACCTGGCTTACGAGGGCCTCTAGTTCTCCCTCGTCAATAAAGGTCTGAAAGTCATCCAGTATGGCCTCTTTCATTGTGCCGTCAAGTCTGAGCACCTGCTTCAGGCCTTCCACCATCTTCTCCTTATCCCCCAGCACGGCAGAGGTCATGGCAATGTTATACCAGGCAGTGGCAAAACCGGGGTCAAGTTTCACTGTCTGGACGTAGGCTGAGAGGGCCTCTTTGTAGCGCTTGAGTTCACCCAGGACTACTCCCTTGTTGTTCCATGCCCTGGCAAATGCCGGGTCTAGCTTTAGGGCCTGGTCATGGGCCTGAAGGGCCTCCTGTGGACGCATGAGGTTACCCAACGTCATACCTTTCCCATCCCAGGCAATGGGGGAATTGGGGTTGAGTTCCAGGGCCATCTCGTATGCCTTAAGGGCGTTCTCGTGCTCTCCCTTCTCGTAATAGAATTCTGCCTGCCTCAGACGGTGACCGAAGAGGGACATCTTTTCCTCGTGCCTCTCCAGTTCCAGTTTGGCCTTCTGGCTGGCCTCCTCTATCTTTTCCAGGGCACCTTGCAGTACCTTCTCTATTTCTGCCTTTATTTTGTCATCCATAATTCTGCGTTCGGCCTTACTGGTTTTGGCCGACGGCCGATAATAGAATTAGATTCCCAGTGCGCCCAGTATACCCGAAATTGTGCAGGTTTCAATTCCTGTATTGTATATACACTATGTAAGGGGGAGATTCCTCCCCCCCTTACATCCTAAAAACTTGTCCTGAGCGAAGCCGAAGTTGTAGGGACAGGGCTTTAGCCCTGTCCTCACACACCCCTTTATTCCCTCCCGCCTGAGGCGGATTTTCAACTTTCTAGAGGGGAAATAAGGGACAGACCTGAAGGTCTGTCCCTACATTCCACCAAACCTCCTAATAAGTTCCTCTAGCTTTACAGTGATGGAATCCATTATAATTTTGCCTATGGTGGCCTTTACGAAAGAAAATTTGGTATCCAAAGTCCAGAATACGGCAGGCAGAATCCTGTGTATTGCATTCTGTATCCTGTATCCTGGATTCTGCTTTTCTGCTCAGGCCCTGGCAGGGGGACAGCCATGGGAGATGACAAGGGAAGAATCCGCCTCAGGCGGACTGCGATTCCGCCTGACCAACACCGTCTTTGCCCATATAAAGGATTACTACATAGATTTCCATAATCTGGCAGCCGCGGAGGTCGTGGGGGACGCCCTCAGGGGTATAGAGGGCATAGCACCCAACCTAAAAATAGACGTCCGCGAGAAAGAAGTCCTGGTCCAGTTGGGCGGCTCTACTAAGACCTTTAACACCGTAGGGATAAAGAACTGGCTGGTACTGCGGGAATTGCTGAAAGAGATATTAACCTTCGTAGAATCTGGTGGTGGCACCACCGACAACAAGGGAAATTGTCCGTTAAGCACACCCGAACTGGAGTACGCAGCCCTAAATGGCATCCTGAATAGTTTTGACCCCTACTCCAGGCTGTACCGTCCAGAAGACCTGGAGAGGATAAAGAACCTGGGGTCGGGGAGTTTCATGGGACTGGGAATGGAGGTAGAATTTAAGGAGGGATTTCTAACAGTAACGTACCTTCACAAGGACTCACCTGCCCACGAGGCAGGTCTGCAGTTTGGGGACAGGATAGTAGAGATAGAGGGAGAGAGCACCAAGAATATGGGTCTTACTGAGGCCCTGGGCCACATGAGCGGCCCGCAGGGCACCAGCATCACCCTCTCGGTATGGAGGCTGGCGGTATCCAACCCTCCCATCAAAAAGCAAGGCCACTCCCATCAAAGCGGCAGGGCGGCTACCGACGAAGGCGGCCAGATACTGAGTTTCACCTTGAAAACAGAGCGTATAGAGCCGGAGCCTGCCGAGTGGGCCCTCTTAGAAGGTGGCAGGGCTACTTCCGATAGTAGGGGGGACGCTCCCAATGACGGCCTGGGATACATAAAACTAAAGGGCTTTCAGGAGGGGGCCTTTTATTCCATGGTAAAGGCTATAAGGGGGCTGGAAGAGGTCGGGGGGCTGAAGGGGCTGGTGCTTGACCTTAGAAATAATTGCGGGGGGGTGATGGAGGAGATAATAAACGTGGCAGACCTCTTCCTCCCGGATGGAATCATCACCATAAAGACCCGAACCGGCGAGGTACTGCCCGAGTTTGTTACCGCCCGTCCCTCCGGGAGGGTCGAGGAGGCGTGTCCCATCGTGGTCTTGATGGACGGGGGGAGCGCCTCAGGTGCAGAGATATTGTCAGCCACCTTGAGGGACAATGGGCGGGCCTTGCTCGTGGGGGAGCAGACCTTCGGCAAGGCCTGCATCCAGCAGGTCTTCCGCCTCCATGGAAGGCACACCCTCAAACTAACTACCGCCAAGTATTTTACCCCTGGGGGCGAATATATAAACCTTAGGGGCCTTACCCCAGACGTCCTCCTTATGCCAATAAAGGTGGCGGGGGCCGCCTCAGGCGGACCCACGTCCAGGGATAAGACTACCCTGGCCCGCAGGGCCCATTATGCCCATAGTGACAACGGTGATGGTACTACACACCGTACCCCTACCGTCCTGTGCTATCTGGAAAGGGAAGAGGCGGCGGGACCGCCTCCGCCAGTGGAGTACGCCTCGGGTAGCAAGGCCGCCCCCATCGGTGGATTTCAAAAAGACTTCCAGATACAACTGGCCAAGAACCTCCTGAAAGCGATACTTTCTGATGATGACAGGGCCCCCCTGGAGGTAATAAAAAAATACCAGGCCGAAGAGGATAGGAGGATTGTAAAGGCCCTGGAGTCCAGGAAGATAGACTGGTCCACGGGAGCGACTGAGGGAATCCCTGTCTCCGTTGCCAGTCTAGCCATTGATAAAGAAGAGGTAGAGGCAGGAGATACCGTCACCCTCACCCTCTCTGTGGAAAATCGCGGGGAATACCCCCTTTTCAGGGTACTGGCAGAAGGCATCTCAGGAAATCCTGCCCTTAACGGACTGGAGTTCCCTATGGGAAAGGTAGAACCAGGTAAAAAGGCCAGCCATAGCCTTAAAATAAAAGTCCCTGATGATTCACTGGACAGGCATGATGAAATAGTATTGAAGTTTACGGAGGATAACGGGTTTCCTCCCGCAGATATTGTGGACTGGGTTACTATCTGGGCCCACCCAACCCCCTTATTTGCCTACTACTGCCAATTGCCCCGTGTCCAGACAGTCGCACCGCCAGGTGTAGAAAAGGCGGTATCCGCCTCAGACGTACCAGCAAAAAAGAGCGGAAAGGAGACGGAACTCTTGCTGAAGGTAAAGAACGTAGGTCTTGGGGTATCCCATCGGAACGTGGTGGTACTGAAAGGAGATGAAGAGGCGGGAGTAACGGTCCTGAAGGGGCGGCAAGAACTTGGTGTACTGAAACCTGGTGAAGAGAGGGAGGTAAAACTTGCCTTCACCTTTACGCCGTCTGGTGTGGGGCCACTCCCAACCACGGTTAGGCCACTAAGGCTGCTTATCATGGACCTCCTTCTGGGCGCCCAGTTATCTGCCAGGTTACCCCTACAAACCCAGTACCCTATTGGCACGGGGCAGGAAGAAAGGGGTACGGAGGAGGTATCCGGCCTGCCACCCTCCATAATCCTTCAAAATGCCGTCCTGCTGGCAGCGGAGGGGTTTGTGGAGTTATCCTTCACGGCAAGAGACGACCGTCACCCGGAAGGGGCCTACGTACTGGTAAATGAACGCAAGGTCTTCTTCGGTTATAACCCTGAACCAACCCCGGAGCATACCTTCACCACCAGCCTCCCCATAACCAAGGGGCCTAACCTTGTCAGGATAGTGGCCTACGATGACCAGGGACTCTCCACGGAGAAGGCATTTGTGATTACTGGGAGGTAAAGGCAGTCGTCAGGATTCTGTATTCTGTATTCTTGATTCTATATTCCGAATCCTGTATCCTGTAGCCTGTCATGAAAGTTGGCATAGCAGGGGCAACGGCCTATACCAGTCTTGAGTTAATCAAGCTCCTCCTGAGGCACCCAAGGGTAGAGATTAATCACCTGGGGGTCCGGAGGGAAGGCTCTCCCAGGATATCTGAGATATTCCCCTCCCTGAGGCGGTTGATAGAGTTGCCATGCTCAGGGCTTGAGCCAGAGGACGTCCCTAAGGGGGTGGAACTCCTCTTCGTCACCCTCCCACCAAAGGTCTCCATGAACTACGTCCCCAGGTATCTACGGAGGGGAGTGAGGGTTATTGACTTCAGTGCAGACTATCGTTTTAAGGACCCCGCCGTCTATGAGAAATGGTATAAGGTCTCCCATACTGACCCAGAGGGTCTTAAGAGGGCGGTATACGGCCTACCGGAGTTGTACCGTAAAGAGATAATAGGAGCCTCCCTGGTGAGTAACCCGGGGTGTTACCCTGTCTCCACCATCCTTCCCCTTGCCCCCTTATTAAAGAAAGGGCTCGTGGAGCCTACGGATATAATCGTGGATTCCAAGTCAGGGGTATCGGGGAGGGGGCGGGAGGCAACGGAGGCCTCCCATTATTGCGAGTGTAATGAGAATATAGAGGCCTACAGTGTGGGCACCCACCGGCATACCCCTGAGATAGAAGAGGTGCTTACGGACAGGACGGGGATGAGGGTAAAGGTATACTTTACGCCCCACCTGGCCCCCATGGACCGTGGGATCCTCTCCACCATATACGCCAGGCATAAGGGGAGTATGGGAGAGGAGGCACTGAGGGAGACCTTAAAGAGCTTTTATCAGGACGAACCCTTCATCCGTATAAAAGAGGCAGGGGAATTCCCCAGGACAAAGGAGGTTACGGATACCAACTTCTGTGACATCTCCCTGAATGTGGTAGGGGAGAGGGTCATCCTCCTCTCGGCGATAGATAACCTCATCAAAGGGGCCTCGGGGGAGGCAGTGCAGAATATGAACGTTATGTTTGGGTTTGAGGAGGCGCTGGGGCTTCTGTAAGGGCATGAATGGATATTGTTCGATCTAAAAATCAGATTGTGGCCTTAAATACTCTGGAAGAGGCAAAAAAGATGGTATCGCATCTACTTAACATCCCTTCTAAACGAATGTGGTCCAGCTACGATGAAGAAGCAGATGTTCTGTATTTAAATTTTAAGAAACCTGCTCATGCCGATGATAGCAAAATGACAGCGGACGATATTATCGTCCGTTACGAGAAGGGTGAGATAATTGGTATTACTATACTAAATGCCAGCAAGCGTTTTAAGAAAAGCTAGTTACAGCTACCATGGTTTAAGTTCAAAAGCCCCCCCAAAGTACCCCTTCCTCTCGGCCTCTCCCAGTTGCATGATACCACGCAGTTCCACGGCCCACTCAGTGACGGCAACCCTGGCGTGACCAAACTTTGTAAAGTCCTTTACGTTTACGAGACTATCCTTACCCGCCCGTGCGTCTGTAAACCGTAGTACCGTCTTACCACTGTCGGCATCTACCATGCGTCCCTCTAGGGCAACCTCACCCTTGGAGAACGGCAAGGCTATGACGGCACTGGTAACTACATTAGAGCCCACGTCCACCGGGGCGAGCTTTACCAGGGCCGTCTCAAGGACCAATGTCTTACCTGCCTTCTCAGGGGATTGATTGATAAGATAGGATTTCCCCAATTCCTCCGCGAACTTTTGCTTCATAAAGTCGGTGAGTTCTTTCAATTCCATCTGGTTGTACTGCTCGTCATACCACCTTAGCTTTTGCAAATAATCGATGTTTACCGGCTTGATGACGATATTCTTATAGGTCTTAAAGTCTACCCCTGGTTCGGTATAAAAGCGATGGAAGTTTTTGGTCTGTACCATGTTTGAGTAGTCTCCAAGAAACCCTGTCTGCTTATGAGGCTTTGATGCACACGAGACCAGGAGGCAGAGACTAACGAACAGTACGACCACAGGGAGTGACTTGATATTTCTAATATCTTTCACGGGACCATCTCCTTCCAAAATTCTTATTAAAGGAAGTCTTCATGTCCTCCGGGGTTTTTCCTGTTTTGACGTCGTCCTGGACTGCCTTATAGACGTCCTGCTGTAATTTAACGGACAGTTCCCTCACCGCCGTACTCATGGCCACAACGACTGATAACGGTTCTTTTTTCTCACAGACGGCGGAATAATGGTAGTTCCTCTGGAAGAGTATCTTCTTCGCCGACTCTTTGGGTGGTACCTTAATAAAGGTAACCTCCAGGTCAATGACGGCGGTCCAGTCTTTACCTAAATCCTCTTCGGAGATCTCATGGATATGGCCCAGGATCTCATAATCCCATATCATGCCCCCCGGGATAGGCGTAATGGCACGGTAACAGCCAGAATCCTGGAGGTCTTTTAAGAGTGCGTTCTTAATCATCGCACTCGGGTTTGTGATCCAGCGGTGATAATAATAGGCCTGCCGTTTGAAGGTGTCCTCTTTGTAGATTATCCGGTCGTGGTCATAGGTAGAGGCAATAGTAAAATTGCGCATACCCAATACTACGTCCAGGGGTTCTGAGGCAGGAGAACCCAGGGGGCTATATTCAATCTGGTAGTAATCAACCTTTGCCGGGGGGTGTTGCAGGTTAATACAGCCCGTGTATAGGAGCAGGGATACAAATGCCAGGCTAAGACGTAGACTCATATTTAATCCTTAGAAATTAGTCTCGGTGAAGGTGGTAGGCTAAAGATCATGGCGGAAGGGCTTTGTTTGAGTGTCTGGTTTAGTTCTTTGACCGTCTCCGAAGTAGCCCTCAGGACATCGCCCATTTCCAGCATGTTTTGCAGTTCAACTGTCGTTGCGTTTAGATTACGTGATAAGAGTAGCCCTTCCTCCAGGAAGGCATTCGTCTTTTTAGAGAGCGTCTTGGCATCAAGGTCAGCCATTAGCTCATTAAGAGATTTGACGGCGGTATTTAGATTTCCAACAGTCTCGGGCAACTTAAGCTCTGCAATGAGTTTGTTTGAATTATCCAGCAAGTTGGTGAGTTTATCAGAAATCAGCTTAACGTCAAGCTGGTTGACGTTTTTCAGGGTCTTGTCAATTGCACCAGTAAGTTGCTCCAGGCTGGAAAAGCACGAAGGGATAACAGGATGTTTTGGCTCAAAGGACAATTTCACAGGTTTGGCGTCCGCACCTTCTTTCAGGGCCTCAACCTCAATATATCTCAGGCCCGTTATGCCTGCATATTCTACACGTGCGGCAAACTCTGGTTTCATGTTGAATGATGAGTCAATCCTCATCACCACCTCGACATGTTCCCCGTCAGGGGCGACATTAATCTCTGCAACACGCCCTATCTTGACTCCTTTGTATTTTACTGCAGCATCCGGGTCTAGACCAGTGGTGGTCTCAAGGAAGTAGCTTACGTAGGTAGTCCTGTCTTCTGCTCCTAGCCAGGAGAATAGTCCAATTACGGCCCCCACAGCCAGGACAATACCCACTATGACAAAAATCCCAACCCTAACTTTTAGAGCCGTACCAGCCATGGCAAAAACCTCCTATCAGTCAGTCCACTAACTCCTGTGTCCTGCTTTAACTAACCTATACGTTTAAGCCCTCTCCAACCCGACGGTTAAAGAAATTCCTGACAAAGGGGTTGTCACTCTTATCTCTCAACTCCGCAGGGCTACCTTCGGCTATGATGTTCTTTTCCCTTTTATCCAGCATGATTACCCTGTGCGCAATAGAGTAAATACTTGGTAGTTCGTGGGTCACCACGACCATGGTTGTCCCAAGGCTGGCATTAAATTGCACAATCAGATTATCAAGGCCTGCGGAGGTAACCGGGTCTAAACCGGCAGAGGGTTCGTCAAGGAAGAGTATCTCCGGGTCAAGCGCCATAGCGCGTGCAATACCCGCCCTCTTCCTCATCCCCCCGCTGAGTTCGGCCGGCAGATACCCCTCATGCCCACGAAGGCCCACCATATTTAGTTTCATGCGTACCAGGAAATCAATT
>DATETB010000033.1:0-3081 GCA_035283825.1 Candidatus Brocadiales bacterium
ACTGGCTTGGTGCGTTCTCCTCCCAGAAAGTCCCCTGACCCTGGGGTTTCTCTTATGAGGAACCATACATCGGAAGGCATGTTCCCCTGTTCGTCCACCTCTACTTCTGCCATAATATAACCAGGGAAGACCTTCCTTTCGGTAATCCTCTTCTTACCACCTTTAATCTCAGAGACCCTTTCCGTGGGCACCAAGACCTTGGAGACCTTGTTTTCCAGCCCCCTGACCTTTATGCACTCCTCCAGGGCCTTTCTTACCTTATCTTCTTTGTTACTCTGTACCCTCAGTACAAACCACTTCTTCATACGATTACAAGCACACTCAATGTGGATTAGTGAGATAATTTTCTTGCCGATAGATACCTAGAGGCTAGACTGGAGGAATATTACTATAAGATTTGGGGTATTCCTCTTAGATGCTAACCTGCCCTGCCCAAGGCAGGATACCTTCATAGAAAGCCTATCAATTTCATGACCCTTGTTATTACCCAATCTACCCCAAAGATGTAAACACCTAATAGGATTACTGAGAATATCACCACCACCGTGGAGCCTGTAAGTTCCTCTCTAGTGGGCCAGGAGACCTTCTGGAGTTCTCCCTGTGTATCTATCAGGAACTCCACCACCTTTTTACTATTACTATCCAGCGTCCCGAGGCCTGTCTCAAGGCCCGTAGTCAGTGCCCCAATAATAACCGTACTGGTGACAAAAAATACAACGGCACTGACAAGACCCCAGGTGAGTGGCATCCCTACCAGTGGTACTCTGGCGCCCGCATACACCTCCGGGGACTCTATGAAGCTCCCGTATAAGGCATGGGCAGCCATCAGGGCCAGGAGCCCAAGACCTGCTCCTATAAAGACCCTTGCATGAACCCCTTGGTTTTTTTTATAGATCTCTAGAGCCATTCCCGGCCCGATGTTAATGGCAGGTCCGGAGGGACTCGAACCCCCAACACCCGGATTTGGAGTCCGGTGCTCTACCATTAGAGCTACGGACCTAGTTTCCTATTTTTTGTGTTCCTTATGCACCGTATGTTTCCTACAGCAGCGACAATACTTCTTAAGCGCTAACTTCTCCGTAGCCTTGGCCTTCCGGGTACTCCGGTAGTTCCTACCGGAACACTCGGAACAAACTAGGCTTATAGCTTCCCGTACCATTACTTAAGTATCTTGGTAACTACCCCAGCCCCTACGGTATGACCACCCTCTCGGATAGCAAACCTTAGGTTCTCTTCCATGGCTATCGGGGTAATAAGTTCTATGGAGAGCTTTACGTTGTCACCAGGCATGACCATGTCCGTCCCCTGAGGGAGGTTTGCTACCCCGGTAACGTCCGTAGTCCTGAAGTAAAACTGGGGCCTGTAGCCCTTGAAGAAGGGGGTGTGCCTGCCTCCCTCTTCTTTGGTCAGGATGTATACCTCCGCCTCAAAATCCGTATGGGGGGGGATGCTTCCCGGAGCCGCAAGTACGTGTCCCCTCTCAAGTTGTTCTTTCTCTATCCCTCGGAGGAGTATCCCTAAATTGTCCCCAGCCTGACCTTCATCCAGGGTCTTATTAAACATCTCCACCCCGGTCACCACCGTCTTCTTTACATCCAGGCTGAGGCCCACTATGTCTATCTCTTCTCCAACCTTTACCCTGCCCCTTTCCACCCTCCCGGTACCCACGGTACCCCTGCCCTTTATACTGAAGACGTCTTCTATAGACATAAGGAAGGGCTTTTCTATCTCCCTCTTAGGGGCGGGGATATAGCTGTCCACGGCATCCATTAACTGCCATATCGGCCCGCACTTTGGGCACTCTCTCTTGGCGCAACCGCAATCACGGGCATTCAAGGCCGAGCCCCTAATCACTGGGATATCGTCCCCTGGGAATTTGTACTTCTTTAATAGTTCCCTGACCTCCATCTCCACCAAGTCCTGGAGTTCCTTATCCTCTAAGGCGTCTAGCTTGTTCATAAATACCACTATGGCAGGTACCCCTACCTGACGGGCCAGTAGGATGTGCTCCCTGGTCTGGGGCATAGGTCCATCTGGGCCGCCCCTGTAATCATATTCTTTATGTAGTCTGCATGGCCGGGGCAGTCCACGTGTGCGTAGTGCCTCTTTTCCGTCTCATACTCTACGTGAGAGATGGCAATGGTGATGCCTCTTTCCTTCTCCTCCGGGGCATTGTCTATGGTATCAAAGGGCCTCTCCTTGGCCAGTCCTGCCTTTGCAAGGATGTGGGTTATCACGGAGGTCAAGGTAGTTTTGCCGTGGTCTATGTGTCCAATAGTTCCAACGTTTACGTGGGGCTTCGTTCTCTTAAATACTTCCTTTGCCATAGCACCTTCTCCTTAAGTTTAAATCTGTGGCCCGCTTATGAAGCTGGAGCTGCTGATGGGATTTGAACCCATGACCTCGTCCTTACCAAGGACGCGCTCTACCACTGAGCCACAGCAGCATATACTGGAAAACTAGGATTATATCAATTAAAAGACATTTGTCAAGGGCATCTCCTGAACTTATTGTGGAGTATATAGAGAGGCTGTTGCCGAAGTGGTTTTGGATGCCCAACATGACGATGGGACGATGGATAGATATGGATAGATAAGGACTTATGCCGGCTAAAATTGCACAAAGAGACACCTTTTAGGGTTGGGCAACAGCCTCACTTTTTACACTACCCTAGAAGAAATCTATGAAGTATAAGGGCTTCTGCGGATTGCGGATTTAAAATTCCGCACTCCACACTCCGTATTCTACATTAGGGCCACCGCCTGCTACCCGCCCGGACCCATCCTATTTGACAAAGCCTATACAAGGTGATAACATGGGCCGCTACCGATGGAAACCATCATTGGCATAAAGGGATTAAAGGAAAAGATAGCCGTCCTGAAGGGGCAGGGGAAAGTGGCTTGTCTTGAGCGAGGCCGAAGGGTTGGCCTGGTCCCCACTATGGGTGCGCTCCACGAGGGGCATCTGCACCTTATCAGGAGGGCCAGGGCCGAGAACGAGGTAGTCGTACTGAGTATCTTCGTGAACCCTTTACAATTTGATAGGAAGGACGACCTCAAGGACTACCCCAGAGACCTGGGT
>DATETB010000034.1:0-6424 GCA_035283825.1 Candidatus Brocadiales bacterium
GTAAGACATGGCAAGGAAGAGTTGGGGTATCACGGCGGGGGACAAGAGCATAAGGGGAAAGTGTTCGTCTCCAGCTACGCTCATAAAGAGGTCTGGCCTTTCGTTAGGGCACATGATAGCTACCTTCCTTATGTTCTTTACCTCTTCCTTTGGAAAGGGTATCTCTACCACCTTCTGTCCGCTTGCACATCCCTGGAAGATGAGGACTACGAGCACCAGTAGTTTTGTCAGTATAAATGGCGAATCCGTTGCGCTTTTTGGTGGACTTTTCTTCATGGGGAAGCCTTGACAGGCAGAGACCCTGTTGTTGTCTTTTCTGCCGAGACCGGCACCTGCTCTTCAGGGGGCAGTAGGCTTATCAACTCCTTTGCCACCTCCTGGAGATGGGCGAGGATAAGTTCCAACTCCTTTTCCGCCACGTGTTTTCTGCTGCACTTTTCGTACAGGTTGGCGGCCTTGCCGTAGTTTTCTACTGCCAGGGGGGTACGAGCATTTTTAAGATACAGCCTGGCCATGTCCATGTGGGTATCCGCTATAAGGATCGCCACACCTACCTCAGTGGGGTTGTAGTGCAGGGCGTAAAAGAGGTATCTTATGGCCTCTTCGTCCCTCGCCAGTTTGGTCTCAAAGGTCCCCCCCGCTTTATTTTCTCCCAGTTTGGCCTTGCCCTTCTCCATGTAATACTGAAAAAGGGAGAGCCCCCCGATGCTACTCTGGGGTGGAGGCGGGACCTTTTCCTTCCACTCCTTAAAGATAATTTCGCTGTAGGTAACCACCCGGAGGTTTTGTAATTTACCCCTCCTTATAAGTACAAGACCCGCCTCCATATCCTTAGCTCCCCTGGCCTTAGACGTCTTAACAAATTCATCCAGGGTCTTTATCTTCTGGCCGTCTATCTCTATAATCAGGTCCCCTGCTATTATCCCTGCCCTCTCTGCTGGACATCCAGGGTAGATTTCCACCACCTTCACTCCGCCTGAGGCGGAGTCGCCCTGAGATACTACGAGTCCAGAAAAGAGACCCGAGGCATAGATGTCCGAGCTTACAATAAGACAGTAGGCAGTAAGCAGTAGTAGTAGGGGCGGGGTGACCCCGCCCCTACGGGTTTTTGATTTATGCAACTCCTATCCTCCTTATGGCTATATCTATGAGAAAGAGGCCCATGGCAAGGGGTATGAGGAACTTTGAGAGGTCTTCCTTCTTTTCGATCTCCCCGGTATCCTGCCCCAGTTCTTCCATGCCCGGATTGATTTTGCCGTGGGTAATTCGGGTAACGGCCTCCATAAATTCCCTATTATTACCCTGGGAAAGGCTCTCAAAGGGGAGTGGACGTGCCTGCGGTGGTACTATTAGTCCTTTGGTTGCGTGGTCCATTAACTTGTCCCCTTTAAACGTGGAGACGTCCAGCGTGTAGTAGCCAGGCTGGTAAGTCTCCAGGCTGGCTATGTATCGCCTCGGCGCCACCTGCCTGAGGTTCACTTCATGGGCCTCAAGGCTAGGGGAAAGGAGGCGTAACTGGAGACGGTCAAAGTCCCCAACGCTGGATTCTATTACCAGGTGAGGCTTACCTTCTCTCTCCTCTATCTGCAGGGCGTATTCTCCCCTTGGCCTATCCCGCATGGCCCAGTGGATGGTTTGGGACCAGAATTTATTGTACATAGCCCAATTTACCCACTGATTAGACCACCTGGCCTCGGCATCGGAGGTGTAAGCTACTACCTTACCCAACCCATACCTCCAGTCTGCCAGTATGGGGTCGTCCACACCTCTGACGTCGGCCACCAGGGGTACCTCAGCCGTAGGCTTAGGTCTCGTAAGGGAGTAACCCCTGAGGGGGGGTATCTGTTCCTGGGATATACCTTTCAGTATCTCACTGCTAGGGTCTAACTTGGGGACGAACTGTTCCTCGTGGAAGTCTGCCCTGGTAATGGCCTTATCGGTATCGGTTACTACCAATTTTGGGAGGTCCTTCACGTCCTTCAAGACATAAAATTCACCCTTCGTCCGCATGGCAATGTCCTTCATAAGTCGGGTATTAACTAACCAACCCCCTATGGCTATGGTGGAGACGGAGATGTTCGCCTGTTTAAACAGCTCCATAAGGCTCTCGTAGCTGTAATAGACAGAACGGGTGTTCCCATCTGACATAAGGATGACGTGGCTGACCTGGGACCCTGAGTTGACCAGTTTCTTGTAGGCCTCTTTCATGGCAGGGAATATGTCAGTCCCTCCACCTGCATTAAGCCGGGAGAGTTTACTGACTATGGAGGACTGCAGATCCCTTACCGGCATCAACTCTATAATATCATAGGGTATCACGTCAAAGGCAATAAGCCCCATCAGGTCGTCGGATTTTAACTGCGCCATCAACTCAACGGCGGCCTTCTTCGTGGCAAAGAGTTTGCTCCCGGTCATACTCCCCGATTTATCTACCAGGAGGATAACGGCTACCTTCCTGGGTTTTTCTTCTATGAAGGTACTTCCCGTCGTTACTTTTACAGGGAGGATCTCCTCCACTGCGGTGCCGGCGTACCCTCCCTGGGCAAAGCTGTGCTCTCCCCCCAGCATGACAAGACCACCGCCAAAGTCCCCAACGTAATTCTTCAGGGCCTCCATCTGCCCCTGACCAAGGGCAGTTGCGGGTATGTTAGAAAGGATGATGCACTCGTACCCCAAGAGTTCCTGCAGGGTACGGGGCATATCCCTTGGTCCTCGTATCTCTACTTCTACATCCTTTCCTTCCAGGGCTCCGACCAGGAAGGGCCTCTTCTGCGGGCTGACTTCCCCCTGGAGATAAAGGAGCCGAGGCTTACCCCTTACGTTAACAAACGCCTCATGGAAATTATTGTTGGGGTCAGTGTCAGATTCTGCCTCCAGCACCGCACGAAACTCAAGAAATCCCCTCTGAGGGTTCTCATATAGGAGGTCAAAGGTATTTAGCCCTGGAGAAAAGCTTGTCTCCCACTCTTTGAGGAACCTCTGGCCTTCGTAAAGGCTGAGTCTTCCCTTGCTAGGAAGGCTTCCTTTGTTCTCAACGGCGACCCTTGCCTCAAAGGCCTCTCCCTGGGCGATTTCTTCCGGCACCATGAGCTTCTTGACGTAGACCTCTTTGACCTCCGGGGGTAGGGGTAGCTCCATGGCATGTACCTCTATCCCTTGTTTCTCCAGGATTGAGGCGGCCTGGAGACCACTGCCCAAGTTCTCGTTGCCATCTGTAAAAAGTATTATCCTTTTTTTAGTGTCTTTGGGAAAGATACTCAGGCAAGTCAGGAGTCCGCTGGCGGCGTTTGAGCGGGAGGTATCCACCTCCCAGCGGAGACTTTCTGGCTTCAACCGCTCCTCCACGGGGGCCATCACCTGGGCGTCCTTGCCAAAGACCACAAGCCCGCGCTTCACTTTCTTTCCCAGCCCATTTTCAATATTCATAATGGAATTCATTACCCAGGCCTTATTTTCCAGGCTTATACTGTCAGAGACGTCTGCACAAAAGATTATTGCGGATTCCCCAGGCAGTTTTTCTATCCTGCTCAGGCCGGCAAGGCAGAGTAAGAGCAGTGCCAGTACCAGTCCCCTGAGAAAGTTGGAGGCAATGAGTCTCCATAGCGGCAATCTCCCCAATGCCAGGGCTGATAGACCCCAGAATATGGGTATGATGGCCAGTAGTTTCAATAAGGATGGATGTTGAAAGTCTATGTTCATGCTAAAGAGTCCTGGCCAGCAAACCTTACAGATAGCCCAACGCAAACCATGTTCAAAGTCTATATTCACGCTAAAGAGTCCTGGCCCGCGCCTTCAGATGATAAAGAACCCACTCAGCCAATAACAGTAGGAGTACCAGGATAAGGAGGTATTTACCCAGTTCACGCTTCTCCGTTAAAGAAAAAGGGGTAACACTGGCCTCTTCAAAGGGTATTCCTTTCTTAGGGAAGGAGGAAGGTCTTACATCCGATTCTTCCCTATCAAAGAGATTGGCCACAAAGCGCCTTTCTATCCCTTTTCCCTTGAGGTGATACTCCCCCACATGGTTAATATCCCTTATAACCACGGTATTTTCCGACACGTCAATTTTTACGGTCTTACCCTTTGGGTCGGTAAGGCTTAACTCCTTACTATCCCCCTTGAGGTTAAAGGTAAGGCTCTTGCCCATCTTTACCTGAGTGGCGGCAGTGCCCTCGGGGTCTAGCCACTGGAGGATGTTGAGGAACATTATCAAAACGGGTATATCTTTGGCCCTGGTGAAGCTAAATTCTGCCAGGTCAAATCCAAGGACTGCGACCCTCTCCCCCCCCATGAGTCCAGCGATGACCACAGGGAAGGGGCTGTCGCCAACGCTGGCCCTCACCACAGGTGCAAACCCCTCCATATTCTTAAAGGCCAGGGCCTTGGTCAACCAGATATCCTCTATATAGTCCAGATGTCCCATTATGGGATGGGAATGTTCCCAGTCAACAATTTCTGAATTCCTGAACCACTCCTCTACAGGAAAGAATTTGTTGTCTTGCGGTGGAAATATGAAAAGGGAGTTGATGTCTGGTAAGGCCTCCGGGACATATTTGTGGAAGAGGCAGATGGCAAAGTCTTTAAGGGATAATTGACCGTAGCTCTTGGGTGATGCAAAGAGGAATTCTACCTCCTTGACGGCCTTATCCACCTTTCCCAGTTCTTCTTCAAGGGGTCCCCCTGGAGTAACCACCAGGACCTTTATTGTCTTTTTTGGTCTTATTATGGCAAAGGCCTGATTATCCAGCAGCAAGGCGTCCTCGGGGTGTAGTTCCACTCTCAGCAGCCCGGGTCCGGAGATGCCTTTTATACGCACGGTGCGGTCTTCCTGGGGGGTAAGTTCCACAGTCTCCTCCATTAGCGGTCTATGGTCCAGGAACCCCTTAAGGAGCACGGTCTTGGTCTCAGTACCCATGTTCCTTACCGTTACGTAGCCCTCCCTTTCGGAGTATTCTTTAAACATGTCTTGATAGACGTCTAGCCCTACGATGGCCACGTTGTCAGATGCCTTTCCACACGTAAAGAATCTTATTTTGTTTGCCTGGGGTGTGTTGATTTCAGGAGGTACTCTATCGGTAAAGACGTGTACCTCCCCCAGACTGTTCCGCCTCAGCAAAGAAAGGGCCAGGCTAAGCCCTTCTTCCAGGTTTGTGGTGGTATCAGTTACTTCCAGGTTTTGTATAAGACGCTTCAACTTCCCCTTATCCCCAATTGGTTCTGAGACTATGAGGGGCGAGGAATGCATGGAAATTAACTGCGCCTCATCCGTCATGCCCATCTTTTCTACGACTTTCAGGGCCTCGGCCTTTGCGAGCTCAAAACGGGTTGACTCCCCCTCTCTTGTCTGCATGCTGGCAGAGGTGTCTACTAGAAGGATTAGGTCTTTACCGGTAATTCCCTTTATAGTAGAGGTGATGTAGGGCCTGGCCAGAGAGAGGGCCAGCAGGCTGAGGATGATAATTTGCAGGAAGAACAGGGCATCTGCAAGGAAAAACCTGGTACGTACTTTGCCCTCCGTGAGGCCTCTCCAGGGGATAAAGCTGGACACGAGGATGGTCTTTCTCTTCTTCCTGAAGAGATAAATCACCACCAGTATGGCAATGGTAGCCAGGGAGGCCAGAGCCAGGAGATTTAAGACGCCCATAAGATTTGCTACCTCACAAAGCCTAGCTTGGGCAGTTCTTTGAGGATAAGAGACTCAAAGTCCATGTCCGTCCTGGCCAGGGTGTAGAGGGCCCTGATGGAGTGACAGTAGCGTTTCAGTTCCTGGTTGTGGTTCTCCAGGAGTTGGTGATACTTCTTCTTTAAGGCAGGGGTAATGTTTATAACCTTTCTCTCGCTGGTCTCCACGTCCACAATCTCCCCGCTTTTCAGGTCTCTAAAAGGGTCTATCTCCCTTGACCCGAGTACCTGAATGACCTTTATGTCGTAGTGTTTGAACCTTAATATATCCAGGGCTCTTTTGTAGGAATGGGGGGGAATCATAAAGTCGGAGATTAATACGATGGTCCCTCCCTTACCTTTGTTCTCAAAGATATAACGGGAGAGGAAATTCACCAGGTCTGCCTCTCCGGTAGGGGTAAGCGACTGGACAAAATTTTTTATGTGGACTATACCGCTGGGCTTTTGAAAGAAGGGGGTTTGATGGAGTCCTGAACGGATTTCCGGATGGGCAGGGGTTAGGGCCACCACCCTGGTGCTGTTCTGATTAGACAGGCCAATGTAGCCCAGGGCCAGGGCTGTCTTTCTGGCGAAGTCAAACTTCCCATCTCCCTCCGGGAAGGACATAGAACGGCTTGTATCCAGGAGGATATGGACTGATAGTTCTATCTCGTCCTTAAAGGTCTTTATCAGGAGTTTGTCCAGCCGGCTATAGAGGTTCCAGTCAATGTAACGGAAGTCATCGCCCGGATTGTAGGCCTGG
>DATETB010000035.1:0-2967 GCA_035283825.1 Candidatus Brocadiales bacterium
CCAGAAAACGGTAGGCCAGGGAGAAACCCATCCCCTTGTACCTATCTACCAGCTCTTCAAAGGCCCTTTCGTCCCCTTCCTTAATCCTCTCTATAAGGTCATTCTCGGGGTCGTATCTCTCCACGTTTCAGACCCTTAACAATTAGATAAGCCCTGCCCCATAAAAGTTTACATTGTAATCACTGAAAGTCCTTTGTAAACGGGGAATATCAGGGGCAGTAAGCACGAAGCCGGCAGGCAAACAGACAGTAGACAGTAGCTAGTAGCTAGTAGCCAGGGGTTTCCCTTACTACTGACTACTGTCTACTGTCTACTTGTTTTAGTCCTTCTTCACTATCCCCTTACGGGAAATAGCAGTCCACTCTGACCACGGGTCCCACTCCACAAAGCGGGTCTTGTTAGTGAGCCAATATTCTGTGCCCTGCCTTGTGCGGGTGCAGACGAGGGCATCTGTAGTGCGGGTCTGCCTCTGGGTTACCTGCCGGTAGTGGAAACAGTCCACCTGGTGGAAGTTTATACTCTCCTTGCCCTGCACCTCTATGAGATCCAGGTCATTTGGTTCCACCTCCCCATTCTGGAGTTTCTCCTCAGGGATTGCCACCTCGTAAGTAACCCTCTCTTCCACCTTCAGTGTAACCAACGTTGGGCTATACTTGACATCTGGAACAGGGATGGGCGGTGCCTCGCCTGTCATAAAGATGTTTCGGCTGTAAGTGGCCAGGGTCAGCCTGCTTCCCCCAATAAAAAGCCCAACAAAGAGAATGGACAAACCGGCCAGTACCAGGAAAGACCCTTTTCTTTGAAACCGCATTTTTGTTACCTCCTATATAGAAAATATATAACACCGCAATTATACTTTTTCCCTGTACTGCGTCAACATTTTATCCCTGCAGGGGCAGACCGTGCCAGAGGCAGACCCGCCTCAGGTTGAAAATCCGCCTTAGGCGGGCGGGCCTGTGTGTCTGCCCCATAAGGGCGAACACATAGGTTCGCCCCTACCGTTTAGGTGCATTGACGGACACTAACATAGATGTTATATTTTCGGGAAAGTAGGGGCGGCCCGGCCCTGTACCAATCAGGCCCTGAACCTAGCATGGTTCAGGGCAGGTACAGGGTTTTGTTCCGCACCTTGTCCTGCACCCTTGTGGTTCAGGGCGGGTCGCCCCGACAAGAGGGGTTGAACATTCCCAATCCCTACTGTTTAGAAATCGGGTCAATCAGTAATTAGTAGGGGCATCCGCCTCAGGCGGACAACGTGCCCCTACCGTAGACCCCTTATCCGCCTGAGGCGGACTATGACGTCGGGCGGGGAGAGCCTTGTACTAGGGTGTAACGAACAAATGGAGGAGGCGATACGAAAAGCGGAAGCCCTTATTGAGGCCCTACCCTACATAAGGGCCTTTAAGGACCGCGTGATAGTAATAAAACTAGGGGGCAGTGCCCTTGCAGAGTTGAACATCCTCCAGGAATTCCTGGAAGACGTGATATTTATGAAGACAGCGGGCATGCGGCCTGTACTGGTCCACGGGGGTGGGCCACACATCAGCCGGGAGATGACCCGGCGGGGAAAACAACCCCAATTTATTCAAGGTCACAGGGTTACTGATACAGAGACCCTTGAGGTGGTGGTGGACGTCCTGGTTAATCAGGTGAACGCTACTATACTCAAGGAGCTAGAGAGGCTAGGGGATGAAGGAGCTAATTTGTGGAGACACGGCAAGCCACCCCTTGAGGCAGAGAAATACATGCCGGCGGATGGCAGCGGCACCCTGCTTGACCTGGGTTGTGTGGGCGAACTCACCTCAGTAGACGTAAAGGCCTTTTTAGTGGCCTGCAAGGAGGGGAAGGTGCCCGTAATTCCGCCCCTGGCCCGTCACAGACGGGGAAAGGGGCTGCTTAACGTTAATGCAGATAGTGTGGCCTCTTTCCTGGCTGTTGCCCTGAAGGCGGAAAAATTAGTCTTTCTATCCAATACACATGGGATTATGCTTGACCCTGAGAGAGAAGACTCCACAGTCTCCTCCCTCTCCCGTAAAGAGGTGGACTCCCTTATCCACAGGGAGGTTATTACTGGAGGGATGCTCCCCAAGGCCAGGGCCTGCCTCAAGGCCCTGGAGGGTGGAGTAAAAAAGGCACACATTATTGATGGGAGACTGCCTCACTCCCTCCTCCTGGAGATATTTACCCATAAAGGGGTAGGCACACAGATAGTCCTTTGAAAAAGAAGACCAAAAAGGTAGATAGATTTTTTATCCTGCTGGGACAGAGGCTCCTGGACTTCTTCCAATCCGCAGGGGAGATGCTCCTGTTACTTGTAGAGGCGGTCTTGTTGTGTAAGGTAGTCTTCCGTAACCTGGATAAAGTCCTGCCCCAGATGGGGAAGATAGGGGCCGACTCCCTGCCAATCGCCTCCCTTACGGCGATCTTCGTGGGTTTTGTCCTCGCCCTCCAGACAGGGGTTGCCCTGCAACAATTTGGCCAGGAAGAAGACCTTGGGGCAATAGTCTCTATAGGTATGGCCAGGGAGTTAGGCCCTGTCCTTACTGCCATACTAGTTATAGGGAGGATAGGCGCCGCCATAACCGCAGAGATTGCCACCATGAGCGTCTCGGAGGAGATAGACGCCCTGAGGACCTTGAGCATAAACCCCATCAGGTATCTGGTAATGCCCAGGTTTCTTGCCTGCATTACCATGCTACCCGTACTGGTAATATACGTGGATTTTATCGGTACCCTGGGGGGTGCGGCCGTAGCTAAGGCCTATTTCAAGGTGCCCTTCCTCGCCTACTTTGATAACGTGGCCGATTATCTGACATTTGAAGACATGGCAAAAGGTCTGGTCAAATCGGTAGTCTTTGGGGTTATAATATCTATAGTGAGCTGTCATAAGGGTTTGACCACTACCGGAGGGCCGGGAGAGGTGGGGCTTGCCACCACTAATTCCGTGGTGATATCCTTCGTAAGCGT
>DATETB010000036.1:0-2445 GCA_035283825.1 Candidatus Brocadiales bacterium
CTGTGAGGGTATCAGTGTAGGGATAGAGAGCGGCAACTACGAGTTGAGGAAGAACGTATTGGGAAGGGACATAACGAACGAGAGGGTTATCCATGCCTTTGAACTGCTTGAAGGGAGCAGGATACGGGTAAGCGGCAACAACATCATCGGCTTCCCTACCGAGACCAGAGAAAAGATTTTTGATACCATAGAACTCAACCGCCAGATAAAGGCCAAAGGGGTAATGGTAAGCTTTTTTAGCCCTTACAGGGGATGTGCCTTAAGGGAGGTATGCGATCTGGAGAAGTATCTGAAGGAAGATGACATTGCAAACGACTACCGTCTGTCACCCACGCTAAATATGCCCCAGCTCACCAGTAAAGAATTGACCGGGTTGCATAGGACCTTTCCCCTCTACGTCAGATTCCCTAAGAGTGAATGGCCGCTCATAAAGATATGCGAAGGTAATGGCCCCCAGGCGGAAAGTCTTTATCAGGAATTGTCAAATATATACACAGAGAAATTCATGAAATGAAGAGCATCCCGGCCGAAGTTAATCCCTTTCCTGCAAAAGGCTTCCAAAATTTGAAGTTGGCCCTCCTCTTGATGGGACTGGCAGGCTTTGCCTTCCTCCTCTATAAGTTAGACGCCTCGGCCGTTTACGCAGATATCCGCATGTTAGGCATGTGGAAATTTCTCATAATACTAATACCCTACACGGTGGTCTTCGTCCTGGATACACTGGGATGGAGGTATGCCCTGAAGGAACTGACCCCAGACCTCAAGTTTATTGGACTCTTTGCCGCCAGGATGGCCGGGGAATCCATAAACTGCCTCACTCCCTCCGCCTACCTGGGGGGAGAACCTCTTAAGGCCTATTTGCTAAAGACTTATAACGTCTCAACGATAGACGGTATGGCCTCAGTAGTAATCTCCCGCACAATAATGACCCTGGCTCAGGTGGTCTTCGTACTCATTGGGGTTACCCTGGCCTTTTCCAGACTCAAAGATACAAATTCCTTGCTGGCCATTACGGCTCTTACATTACTCCTGGGAATACCGCTTACCGGTATGATAATCGTTAGCCGGAAAAAGGGGCTTTTTACTGCCACCTTTAACCTCCTCAGGAGGTTAGGGATACACATCCGCTTCCTGGAAAAAAGGGCTGACAAGCTCAAAGAACTGGACGACACCATAGCTGAGTTCTACAGCACCAACAGAAGGGGATTCTACCTCTGCTTCCTCTTTTACTTCCTCGGGTGGCTGGCGGGGATGCTAGAGGTGTATCTAATACTGAACTTTCTCGGAGTACCTATAGACCTGACCAATGCGTTTATCATAGAGGCCCTCTTCACAGTGGCAAGGAGCGCATCCTCCTTCATCCCGGGGAGCCTGGGAGGACAAGAAGGGGGGGTACTACTAATCTTCGTGGCCCTCTCCCTCACTGCCCAGGTAAGCATGTCCTTTTGTATTATAAGAAGGATAAGGGAGGCCCTGTGGGTTGGGGCAGGGCTGGTGGTCCTGGCCAAGTGGCAGGCATGATCCGCCTCAGGCGGACTCCCTCTCATCTGCCGTCACAGTTTACAATTTCCACGTCTATATCCCCACAAGCCAATAAGGATTTGTGACAGCTAAAATTGCCCAAAGAGACGTTTAGGGTTGGGCAACAGCCTCTTCCTTGACACTACCTGCCCCTTAAACCCTTTGACTTTAGATTCCTGGTCTGCTAGCATTGGCCTGGCCCTGGATCAATAAGATATGGAACCAGGAGCAAGGATTAACCTTTATGAAATCAGCCCTCTACCGCTTACTGTTTACTGCCTACTGCTTACTGCCTACTGCTATTTATGCCGAAGCTAACCCTTCCGCACTGGAGAAAGAGATAGAGGTCGCCAGGAACCCTATGGCCTGGGACCTCGGCCCTGAGACAGTAGACGTCTCAAATTATCCCCCTTCCATACAGGAGGCCTACAAGGTCTTCGCCGTTAAATGTGGCAGGTGTCACGGCCTGGCCCGTCCCCTCAACGCCCCCTTCGCCACAGCCGAGGAATGGAACACCTACGTAAACAAGATGATGCGCAAACCAGGCTCAGGGATAATGCCAAACGAGGGTAAGCAGATATTTGACTTCCTGGTACACGACTCCAGGGTCAGAAAGCTTTCTAACCCGGAGGCCTGGAACAAACACATAGACCAACTCCTTGCCTCTTTCCAGGCGAAGTACGGTAAAGGGAAGGAAACTCAGTGATATAGAAGAGGTGGAGGTTAAGAGGCCCGGCAGGTGGCAGGGCCGCTCCCGTCAAAAAATGTGTCTTTTGTCCCTCTCAGGTGGCCTGTGTAGATGGAACAATAACGATGAGGAAAACTCTGCGGCCAGGAGTTTTATCCTCTCCTCCGTATTATGGCTTGCCTTTGTAGTCTCCCTGGCCCTTATCCTTGCCACCAAGTTTGTCTGGCCCGATTTCC
>DATETB010000037.1:0-5062 GCA_035283825.1 Candidatus Brocadiales bacterium
TATCCACCTGAAGGCCAGGGAAAGCTGTCTCCTCCTTTGGACCTCTATCGGGACCTGGTAAGTTGCCCCACCAATACGCCGGGAGCGCACCTCTACCAGGGGCTTTACGTTGTTCACCGCCGTTTCCAGGACGTCTAAGGAGCCTTTGTCTGGCAGGCGTTTCTTAACCAGTTCCAGGGCGCCGTACAACGTCTTCTCCGCCAGGCTCTTCTTCCCCTTCTTCATCAGGTTGTTAATAAACTTGGAGACCAGCTTGCTCCCGTACACCACGTCGGGTTTAAGGAAGGTCTCTGTACTCCTGTATTCTAAAGCCATAAAGTTTTACTCCTTTACTTGGGGCTCTTGGCCCCGTACCTGGAGCGACTCCTTCTCCTGCCTTCTACCCCGGATGAGTCCAAGGTACCTCGGATGATATGATACTTTACACCAGGGAGGTCTCTCACCCTTCCCCCCCTGACCAGGACAATAGAGTGTTCCTGGAGGTTATGGCCCTCCCCTGGGACGTAGGCAGTAATCTCTCTACCATTAGAAAGCCTGATCCTGGCCACCTTCCGCAGGGCGGAGTTGGGCTTCTTGGGGGTCCTGGTCATAACCTGCAGACATACACCCCTTTTTTGAGGGCAACCGGAGAGGTCAGGGCTTTTGCTCTTCTTACTTACCCTTTTCCTTCCTTTTCTTATCAACTGGTTTATCGTAGGCATAAAAGGGGCTTTCCTCCTCGTAGGGGCAATTCGTGAATTGCCCCTACCTAGATTCCTTAGGGGGCCTCCAGCTCCGTCTTCCTCACTTCTAGGCCCGAGAAGGCCTTAAAGCCCGTGCCAGCGGGGACCAGGTGGCCCAGGATGACGTTTTCCTTAAGACCCTGGAGATTGTCCCTCTGTCCTCTAAGGGCGGCTAAGGCAAGGACCTTGGTAGTCTCCTGGAAGCTGGCCGCTGAGATGAAACTCTCAGACTGCAGGGAGGCCTTAGTTATACCCATAAGCAGGGGGTTGGCTGTGGCAGGTTTGCCTTTAGATTCTTTTGTCCTTTTGTTTTCTTCCTTAAACCTGACCTTGTCTATAATCTGCCCCGGCAGGAAGGTCGTGTCCCCTGGTTCATCCACCTTTATCTTCCTGAGCATCTGGCAGATAATAATCTCTATGTGTTTATCGTCTATAGGTACGTTCTGGGAGCGGTAGACGTTCTGCACCTCTTTTAACATATACTGCTGCAGGTCTTCTTCTCCACACACGCGCAGGAAGTCCTGAAGCACCAGGGGGCCTTCTACCAGGGGGTCTCCAGCCTTCACACGGTCAGCCCTGTGTACCCTGAGGTGCTTTCCCCTGGGGACCAGGTGTTCCCTATGGTGGCCTGAGACCTCATCCGTAACAATTATTGTCCTCTTGCCCCTCCTCTTTTCTCCCAACTCCACCACACCGTCTATCTCGCTGATTACGGCCGGGTCTTTTGGCTTCCTGGCCTCAAAGATCTCCGTCACCCTGGGCAGACCACCGGTGATATCCTCCGTGCGTGCTATCTCTCTGGGGGTTTTGGCCAGGAGGACGCCTGGGTTCACCTCTTCGCCTTCTTCTACCTCTATATAGGCCTTTTCTGGTATGGGGTCGGCACTGAGTATCTTCCCGGAGGCGTCTTCTATAATAATCTGGGGGTGGAAGTCCCCTTTGTGTTCTATTATGACTTTCCTCTTAATACCTGCCTGGGTGTCCACCTCCGTGCGCACGGTCTTGCCTTCCAGGATGTCTTCAAAGCGTGTGAGTCCCTTGAACTCTGCCAGGATGGGGGTCATATGCGGGTCCCACCTGGCCAGGAGGTGCTGTGCCCCTATCTTCTCCCCATTCTTTACTAGAAGGGCTGCACCCAGAGGTACTATATATTTGTCTATGAGTCTCCCCTTCTCGTCCAGGATGTTAATCTCACCATTGCCTACCAGGGAGACTATCTGGCCCTCGGGATTCTTTACTACCTTCAGATTAGAGGCAAACTCTACCACCCCGGCCCTCTTTGACCTGAGTTCAGACTCTTCAACGGAACGGGCGGCCGTGCCTCCTATATGGAACGTCCTCATGGTGAGCTGAGTGCCTGGTTCTCCTATGGACTGGGCCGCTATAATACCCACGGCCGTACCTTCCTCTACCAACTCACCCCTTGAGAGGTCCATCCCGTAACACATTCTGCACACCCCTAAGGGCATCTCGCAGGCCAGCGGGGAGCGGACCTTTATCTTGTCAAGACCCAGGGCCTCTATCCTCTTGGCCTTGTCCTCCGTTATGAGCTTGTTCTCTTTAACTATGACCTCGTCCTTTACCAGATCCACTATGGCATTCCTGGCAACCCTTCCCGTGACGACCTTGCTCAGCGGTACTTCCACCTTGTCCCCTCTGTAGACGGTGCTCTTGGTAATACCACCAAGGGTACCACAGTCCATTCCCGTAACTACCACGTTTTGCGCCACGTCTGCCAGCTTTCTGGTGAGGTAGCCGCTATCAGCCGTCTTAAGGGCAGTATCAGCCAACCCTTTTCTTGCGCCGTGGGTGGAACTGAAGTATTCTAACACCCCCAGCCCCTCTCTGAAGTTGGCCTTTATAGGCGTCTCAATGATGCGCCCCGAAGGTTTGGCCATAAGGCCCCTCATGCCTGCCAGCTGACGCATCTGTTGGCCACTCCCTCTGGCACCGGAGTTCATCATGAGGTAGATGGGATTAAGGTGTGGTCTGCCTTCCTTTGTGTCTGTTTCCAGTTCTTTTAGCATCTCGTCTGCCACGGTGTTGGTGGCGTCGGTCCAGGTATCTATAATCTGGTTGTAGCGTTCCCCTTCCGTGATGGCCGCCTTACGGTAGTGCTTCTGTATCCTATCCACCTCTGCCTCCGCCTTGGCTATGATTTGGGGCTTCTTCCTGGGCATCTTGAGGTCGCTTATACTGATGGAGAGACCCGCCTTGGTGCATTCCTTAAAACCCAGGCTCTTGATACTGTCCAGGAGTTCAATGGTCTTCTCTCTGCCCAGGTTTCTGTAGCAATCATGGATGATACGGTTCAGGCCCTTCTGGTCCAGGTTGTAATTATAAAAGGGCAGTTCCTCTGGAAGGATACTGTTGAATATAACCCTCCCTACAGTAGTCTTGAGTAGCCTGTTGGTAGTCTCCTGAGGCCCTTCTTTGCCCATGGCTGTCTTCCCCTTCGGGAGTCTGACTTCTATGTGGGTGTGCACCTTTATCTTCTTTTCGGCATGGGCCAGGAATACCTCCTCTATGGAGCTAAGGACCCTCCTGGGTTTTTCAAACCTCTCGTCTTCCATCCAGAAGGTGAGGTACGCACAACCCAGCACTATATCCTGGGAGGGTGTGATGATAGGTTCTCCTGAGGCAGGGGAAAAGATGTTATTAGTGGATAGCATGAGGGTTACGGCCTCTATTTGAGCCTCGTAGGAGAGGGGCAGATGGACGGCCATCTGGTCACCATCAAAGTCGGCATTAAAACCTTTGCAGACGAGGGGATGGAGCTTTATGGCATTACCCTCTACGAGGACGGGCTCAAAGGCCTGGATGCCAATTCGGTGCAGGGTGGGTGCCCTGTTAAGTAGCACGGGGTGATGGCATACCACCTCTTCCAGGATGTCCCACACCACCTCTTCTTTCTTGGCGAGTATGCGCTTGGCGCTCTTTATTGCGTCGGCCAGACCCAGTTCCCTGAGTCTGCGGATGATGAAGGGCTGGAAGAGTTCCAGGGCTATCTTTTTGGGGATACCTACCTGGTGGAGTTTGAGTTCAGGGCCTACCACTATCACTGAACGGGCAGAATAGTCTACCCTCTTGCCCAGCAGGTTCTCCCTGAAGCGCCCCTGTTTACCCTGGATCATGTCCGTGAGGCTCTTCAGCGGCCTATTATTACTGCCCAGTACCGGGCGTTTGGAGCGCTCGTTGTCAAAGAGGGCGTCTACGGCCTGCTGGAGCATCCTCTTCTCGTTCCGGATGATGACCTCCGGGGCGTTTAGCTCTATAAGTTTTTTCAGCCGGTTGTTGCGGTTTATAATCCTCCTGTAGAGGTCGTTAAGGTCACTGGTAGCAAAATTACCACTCTCAAGGAGGACCAGCGGCCTGAGGTCCGGGGGTATAACCGGCATTACCCTGAGGACTAACCACTCGGGTTTATTCCCGGAGTCCCTCATTGCCTCTACGAGCTCCAGTCTGCGGATAATCTCCCTCTGTCGCTGGCGGGCGGAGGTCTGGGCCAGCGTCTCCCGCAGTTCTTTAGAGAGTTGTACCAGGTCCAATTTCTTTAAGAGGGCCTCAAGGGCCTCAGCCCCCATCCCGGCCTTGAAACTGTGTTCCCCATACTTCTCCCGGCAGTCGCGGCACTCTTCTTCACTGAGTAGCTGGTATTCCTTAAGGGGTGTATTCCCAGGGTCTATGACCACATAGTCCTGGAAGTAAACAACCCTTTCCAGTCTGCTGGTCTTCATCCCCAGGAGGATGCCCAACCTGGAGGGCATAGCCTTGAAGAACCAGATGTGTACCACTGGGGCGGCCAGGTTTATATGACCCATCCGTTTCCTTCTCACCCTGGAATGGGCAATCTTTACCCCGCATCTATCGCATACTATCCCTTTATGTTTTATCCCTTTATACTTACCGCAGAAGCACTCCCAGTTTCTTTCTGGCCCAAAAATCTTCTCGCAGAAGAGACCGTCCTTCTCCGGCCTGTAGGTACGGTAGTTGATGGTCTCCGGCTTCTTCACCTCTCCGTAAGACCAACTACGGATGTCCTCCTGGGAGGCCAGGCGTATCCTTACGGAGTCATATTCGTTTATCTTTTCTAACAGATTTTCCATAAATTATACCTCACTAAAACTTCTTCTTCTCTAACTCCAGATTAAGGCAGAGGCCTTGTATTTCTCTGGATAATACCTCAAAGGAGGCAGGGGTCCCGGCCTCCAGGCAATTCTCTCCTTTGACCATGGCCTCGTAAATCTTCGTCCTGCCCTCCACGTCATCACTCTTGACCGTAAGTAGTTCCTGGAGGTTGTAGGCGGCCCCGTAGGCCTCCAGTGCCCATACCTCCATCT
>DATETB010000038.1:0-3544 GCA_035283825.1 Candidatus Brocadiales bacterium
CGGGCATAGGGACCCTCCAGAACGGGGCCAGGAGGTGGATAAGGCTAGGGCCTATGATGGGGTTTCAGCCCTCAGAGTTTGCCAAGCTGGTACTGGTGATATTTATGGCTAGATGGGCCTCTAAGTATCAGGGGAGGATGCAAGAGTTCTTGAGGGGTTTCTTATTCCCCCTGCTGGCCGTGATGGGCTTTACCGTCCTTACGGTACTTGAGCCGGATTTTGGTACGGCTGGGTTTATGGCCGTCCTCGGCATGATGCTCTTAATAGCGGCTGGGAGCAGGTGGGTCTACGTGGGTGCCGCCGCCGCGGCCCTCGTCCCCATCCTCTTCCTTCTCGTACATCATGCCGCCTACAGGAAGGCCAGGGTACTGGCCTTCATGGATCCCTGGAGCGATGCCTCAGGGGCGGGCTACCACATTATCCAGTCCTGGATAGCCCTGGGTTCGGGTGGTTCCCTTGGGGATGGTCTGGGGAAGGGTTATCAGAAGCTGTTTTTCCTTCCCGAGTGCAGTGGTGATTTTATCTTTGCCACACTGGGGGAGGAACTGGGGTTTGCAGGCACCTTCTCCGTAGTCCTGCTCTTTGCCCTCCTGGCATGGCAGGGGCTGAGGGTCTCCCTGAGGGCGACCGAGACCTTTGGGCAAATCCTTGCCCTGGGACTAACCTTCATGCTCTGCTACCAGGCGGCCTTTAATATGGCGGTGGTGCTGGGCTGTGTGCCAACAAAAGGGATACCGCTTCCTTTTATTAGCTCAGGCGGGTCTTCCCTCCTGCTCTCTATGGCGGCGGTGGGATTGCTGTTAAACATCTCCATACGCTCTCAGGAGAAAGAAGGAGTGCTTTCCTGGAGACCGGGCTTCTTGATGAGGAAATCTGCAGGGGCATGTGTGCCCTGTACCAGTAAGGTACAGGGTGTGATGAGGGGGACGCCGGGGCGGCAAGGCCGCCCTTATCAAAGGCGTGGGATTTCTTGAGGGTTGTTTTTGCTGGAGGTGGAACGGGTGGTCATATTATGGCTGGCCTGGCCGTGGCTGAGGGGATTAAGGCACGCTATCCCCAGGCGGAGATATGCTTTGTCAGCACAGGTAACGCCCTGGAAGAACGGTGCCTGGAAGGAAAGGGTTACAAGTTCTTTAAGACAAAGGCCAGGGCCTGGAAAGGTTCTTTAATCGGGATGACAATGTTCCTTATCAGTTTTGTGGTGAGTTTTCTCAGGTGTCTCTGGTACTGGAGGGAGCTGAGGCCGGACGTGGTCTTTGGGCTGGGAGGTTATGCCTCTCTGGTCCCGGTGATATGCGCCTATATTAGAAGGGTGCCCGTCCTCTTGCTGGAACAGAACGTGGTGCCGGGGAAGGCGACCAGGTTCCTTGCCCCATGGGCGGACCTTGTCCTGTGCCACTGGACGGCCTCGGAGCGGTGGCTTTCTTGTGGAGAGAGGCTCCGCTTTACGGGCACTCCGTTGAGGGAAGGATTTTTTGGACGGCACCCGACTACTCCACCTCAGGCGGACCAATCCGCCTCAGGCGGAATAGCCGGGTTGGGAGGCAAAGACCCTACCCTTTTGGTCTTAGGAGGCAGCCAGGGGGCAAGGGCTATTAATGATGCGATGATAGAAGGCCTTCCTCTACTAAAAGAGAGGGTGCCAGGGCTCCGGGTCATCCACTCCACGGGGAAAGAGGGCTACGCAAGGGTGAAGGGTGCCTACGAGAGACTGGGTATGGAGGATGGGGTATTTGATTTTCTTGTGGATATGGGCGCGGCGTATTCTTCTGCTGACCTGGTACTGTCCAGGGCAGGGGCGACTACCCTGGCAGAGATTACAGCCTGGGGATTACCAACCGTGTTGATACCTTATCCTCATAGTGCCGATGGCCATCAGTATAGTAATGCGGAGGAACTTGCCGCTAGAGGGGCGGCAGTGGTGGTAAAAGAGCGGGACCTTACGGCCCAGGGGCTTACGAAGTTACTCCTGGAGATCCTTACGGATGGAGAGAGACTTCAGGGGATGCGTCGGGCCTCAATGGCCATGGGCAAACCTTCCGCTACGCAGGAGGTCATACAGTGCATGCTGGAACTCCTTGAGGGGGGCAGGCGGTTAGACCGCGGGCATCAAAAAGGGGAGAGGGTATGTCAGAGTTTATCACCACAGGCGCTTTAGAGGCAGGTGTACTATCGGCGTTGCAGGGGTCTCTGGTTTATCTCATAGGGATTGGTGGTGCTGGTATGAGCGGTATGGCTAAGGTGCTTATGAAAGGCGGGTGCATAGTGCATGGTTCCGACATGCAACCCTCCCAGTCTCTACTCCATCTGGAGGAGTTAGGGGCCAAAATAACCCTGAGACAGGACGGCTCCTGGCTCAGCCCCCAGGCTAGACTGGTAGTAATCTCAGCCGCCGTACAAGAGGATAACCCGGACCTGAAGAAGGCCAAGGGTTTTGGCCTGCAGGTAATTAAATATGCCCAGATGCTTGGTTCATTGATGGGAGATAAGGTGGGGATTGCCGTGAGTGGTACCCATGGAAAGACCACTACTACCGCCATGGTAGCCACCCTCCTCAAGGAGGCGGGGGAAGACCCCAGTTTTGTAATTGGAGGTGAGGTGCCAGGGTTGGGAGGGAGTTCCGGCCTGGGCAGCAGTAAATATTTCGTGGCAGAGGCCTGTGAGTATGACAGGTCCTTCCTGCATATGCGACCACAGGTAGGGATTATAACCAATATAGAAGAAGACCATCTGGATTACTATAAGGACCTGGAAGGGGTAATTGGGGCCTTCAGGAATTTTGCCCAGGGGGTATCAAGAAATGGTTTGCTGGTGGTGGCCCATGGGGACGTGAACATCATGAAGGCCATACAGGACGTGCCTTGCAATGTAGAGACGTTTTCCATTGGTTCTGCCTCCTCCTGGAGGGCAACGCCTCCCGTCCGGGGAGGGGGACTCAATTCTTTCAAGGTATATTACAAAGAGGACCATTATGGCGATTTTGCCCTGGGGGTGCCAGGCAACCATAACGTCAAGAATGCCCTGGCGGCTATTGCCGTGGGACATTGGGCCGGTCTGCCGAAGGAGTCTATGCAGAAGGCCTTGAAGGAATTCAGGGGGGCTAACCGCAGGTTCCAGATGCTGGACACGGTGCGCGGGGTGACGGTCATGGACGATTATGGGCATCACCCAACGGAGGTATGCGCTACGTTGCAGGCGGCCAAGGAACACTTCCAGGGGAGGAAGCTGTGGTGCGTCTTCCAGCCACATCAGCACACCCGTACCAGGTTCTTCCTTAGCAAGTTTGCCAGGGCCTTCAGGGAGGCGGATGAGGTGGTCTTCACGGACATCTATCCTGCCAGGGATAGTAAAGAGGATATGGAGTCGGTTAGCTCTGTTGACCTCCTGAAGGAGGCACAGAGGGAAGAGGTCAGGGCCTTGTACGTACCTGGCCTGGATAATGTGGCAAGTGAGGTATACCCGCGGCTCAGGGAAGGTGACGTGGTGATGACCATGGGAGCCGGGGACGTGTGGAAAGTAGGGGTGGAGCTTGTTTCTCTCTTGC
>DATETB010000039.1:0-8185 GCA_035283825.1 Candidatus Brocadiales bacterium
TCAGGGCAGCGCCTAATTTGAGAGGGACCTTCATTATCTCTTTTCAAGGGTGGTCTTTTCCAGGCGGAGTAAGGGGTTTTCCACCGGTGCCAGGGGTGACTCCATTTCAGGGGTCTGCCAGGGCTTGACCTTCTTAGTGGAGTTACCGATAGCACCTACGCCGTCTTCACCATAGAATACGCCACGATAGAAGGCCCTTATTGCTACCTCCTTCACGGCCCTTCTTGTTTTATCTATGAATACTTGGGGATAGTCTATCAAATAGCGGTTGGGGTATTTCCCGGGTAAGAGACCTTTCTCAAAGTGGTAGAAGGGGGCGCCGAATAGTTTGTTTATGTCCCCCATGACGTCCTGGGCCCAGTCTACGACCAGCATGGCCCTGAGGAGGTTGTTTTCAGTGAAGTAGTACTGGAAGATGAGCATACTGACCCCGTCTCCCACACTAAACTGCCTTATCCTGAGTGCCCCAAGCAGTTGGGCAAAGCGAGTAGCGAAAACGTTTTGTGGTATCTTGTAATAGGCGTCTTCAACCAGGTCAAAGCTGGTGTTGAGGGGCCTTACTGGGGCGCCGGGTATGAGAAGGTCAAGGATGCTGTCTGGTATCCTTATTGCCCTCTCGTCAAAGCCGCTTGCCACGTCGGCGATGAGGAAATGGGGGTCGTAGGCACTGTCAATGTTGTGCGGGGTGTAGCCCATTTCTACCGGGGGCATATCATACTCCATGGATAGTCCCCTGTCGGTGTAGAATCCCATTAATTCTTCATGGGGCTTACCTGCTCCTGCCCCTTCGTAGATGCCTGTGATGGCCTTACCGTCTATTTGGTCGGGGTCGTAGCTGGCGCCAGCTATATCCAGGACGGTGGGTAGTATGTCTACTATCCTGTGTGGCTCGGAGAGGATGACCCCCTTCTTTACGGTTGGGCCGTATACAAGGAGGGGTATCCTCATACTCTCGTAGAGGGGATAGCCATGGTCAGTGGCCAGCCTGGCATCGGTCTGGAAGCTCCAGCCCCTCTTGGGCGTCACTGCGAAGTCTGGGGCAAAACGCTCCTCCAGGTTCTTGATGGAGCTATCCCAGATCCCAAAATGGGCCATTGCTACCACGGCGTCGGGGTATTCCGTGTGCTTTGTGGCCTCTAACCACTCGCTGGAGGAGTGGAACCCCTTGCACCACTGGGCAGAATCTTTGACGTATGTTACGAACCCAGGGGAGCTAAAGTATCCGAAGGGGTCTTCTGCCACTTCCGCTGCCTCTTTGTAAGTATTATTCCCCTTGGCGTCCTGTTCAAACCCTGTAACGACGTGGTAACGATACTCAAAGCTCCTCTTACCCTTACCCGTGGAACGCCTCTCTATGAGGGCCTCCAGGCCCTTACTGTTCTTTATGTAAACAGTGTCCGGGGCCACCCTGGCGATTATCATATCTATTGGACGGGAAGAGACTACGTTAGGGAATTTGTTCGTCTGAGAGAGGTCCACCTTGAGCAGCATGTCAGGTATGTTCACGGGCCTCATCCCCGGATAGACTTCGTAGTGGGTAATGTCGTAGTAACTGTTGAGCTTGCTCCAGTTCCTTGAGTATTTGGACTTGTACGGGAGGTAGACGGTTGCCACTCCGTAGCCCATGTTGGCTACGGCCGCGAAGTCCTCTTTGGGTTTGTCTGTGTGTTCCCTGTGGAGTGCCTCGTCATGCTCCACGTATCTAACGTTGAAGCCCAGACCGCTATCGCCATTAAGTACCCCGTCGCCATCTACATCCCTTAGGCTCTTATAGAAGAAATCATTGATTATATCAAAGGACTGGTTGATGAAGTCTTTCCCTCCGACGTGACCGTGGTCGGCGTAGAGTACCATGTAGGTCTTATCAAAGACGCCTATCTTTTTGAGTTTGTCAATCATGTTGCCGATGTACCTGTCGATGTTGTACAGGTTCTTCCTAGCAGGTCCGAACTGCCCCCTTGCGAACTCGTGGCACTCCTCATCCACTCCAGGGAGCCATACGTACATCACCCTGTTTTTCCTATTTATGACCTCTTCAAGGCTGTACTGGGTATTAATCTTGTCAAACTTGTGTCTTATTTCATGAAGTCCGGCGTAACGGACATTGTTGGTCATCACGTCCTGGTAGAATAGGGGCGGGCTTTCGTACAGGACTGGCAACGCGCTGTTGGCGTAAGATATTTCTGAGCCTTTTAGGTAGCCAAAGATTGACTTGAGGGACTCTGGTCTGTTCGTAGGGTTTACCAACTCCGTTGCCCAATCATTCTTAAATCGCCTTGCGGCGCTAACAGGACCATAAGGGGTAAAGAAATGTTTCACCCTGACGAAATACCTGTCCAGGAAGACGTCTGACTTTATTCCGGTCAGGTCATTAAAGGAGGCCGTCTCAAAACAGGCGGTGCTGGTGAAGGTGGTACTGGGGAAGACGGTAAAGGAATTTACCACGTCCACGCCGTTGTCAAAGAAATATTTCTTTATATTGGGCAGATAGCCCTTGAAGGCCATCTCCTTCAATACGTCATATCTGAGGCCGTCAATGTAGAAGATGATAACCTTTGCATCTTTTGCAGCGGGGGCGGGCTTTGTCTCCACGGCGTCAACGATACTGCGGGTGTCCCACGTCAGGAGTTCCCTGGGGGGTTCTTTGTAGAGTCCCACACTGGCTTGGAAATTACCCTTATTGTCGGAGGTATTAAAGTCGTTTATCCCGAGGTAGATGGTGCCGGCATGGGGAGCCTTGGTGACGGAACTGCGTCCCACGAGGAAGACCTCTCCACCCTCTCCAACCTTCCCTATAAGGGCATAACAGGGGGCAGGGCCTGCCTCAGCGGCGGGCAGGGGGAATTTCTTTTCTTTTACATTGTCTGCATAATCGTAGGTGCCTTCGGGTCCCACCGCAAAGTCATAATCCCTACCCACGTATGACCATTCGGAGATTTCTACCTTTCCCTCAGCAGTGATGTGTATGTACTGGTCTGCTTCTACTGTTATCCCTGTGTTGGTCCACGGTGCGTTCCCTGGTACCTTAATGGTCCCCTGAGCCACCCCAGACGAGGCGGCAGGGCCTGCGCCGCCAGCGGTGAGGGCCGCCCCGGTATTACTTGAACCTTCCTGGCGGGTAGAAAGGCCAGTACAACTAACGAGATTACACGCCACTAAAAATATCACTGACAGGTGGGTGGTAAGACCACTCCCTTTAAGCCTTTTCATCTAATCCTCCGCTATGTCTATAAATTAAGAATGGCCTTAGGTTTATAGTGCCACCGCTTAAATTTTCAAGAATCCCTGCAAAGTAATAGAGCTACCTTAGACAGGGCCACGAAGAAGAAAATTTTTAACACATATTGTGTGAAAATGCAAGTCTATTACGTCTCTTTAGGGAAAGTTTTTTGCGGGGGGGGGGTAATGGGCTTGAAGTAGGGCGGGATACGGGATTCCAGTAGTCAGAATTCAGTAGTCAGAATTCAGAATATTTTGTATCTTGTATTCTTAATATTCTATATCCTGAATCCTTGATTCTGGGAAGAGGAAGATTGCTAGGACTGGTATTTGCGTTACCCATAGAGATGTCGCCCTTGAAGGCCGAGCTTGTAGGGGCACAGCGTGCTGTGCCCCTACTGCCAAAAGAGGGTAGCTTCGGGTCTCCTGACCCGAAGGAGTTCCACCCTGGATACCTGGGAGGGACTCCAGTGGTGCTTACCGCAGCAGGAATAGGCCCTGAGAGGGCAGAGCGGGCCACGAAGGGTCTACTGGAACGCTTTAAAATAAAGGCCGTGCTGTCCGTGGGCTATACGGGGGCCTTGAGGGATGGTGTCAAGACAGGGGAGTTGGTCATAGTCCGCAGCGTCTTAAGGATGGGTTTGATTAACCAAACCCCTAAAAGGTATCCATGCCATCCACGATTGACGGAACTCTCTCAGAGGGTGGCAGAAGAGAATGGGTTCAAGGCGCACTTGGGTGACATCCTGACGGTAACAGAACCCATAAAGAGGCCCGAAGACAAGCGGCAGGCTGGCGTCTTGACGGGGGCCGTGGCGGTGGATATGGAGGGTGCAGGGGTGGCCATGGCGGCTAGAGAGGCCCGAATCCCCTTCATGGCCTTGAAGGTTATACTGGACGAAGTGGATGAGGAGCTTAAGGGGACTGGACTGGTGGACGGGGAGGGTAGAGTAGACCTCCTTAAGACCTTCACTTACCTTTTATACAATCCCTGGGATATAATATATCTACTTAGATTAAACAGGCAGGCCGGACGGGCCACCAGTGAGCTGGCAAGGTTTCTTTCTGTTCTGGTCAGAGAGATTGAAGCAGGGGCTTGATTAATCAAACCTCTACCACAAACGGAGGGATAGATGGCGAAAGTGTCTAAAAGAGATAGGAAGGCCTCGCCCTTAAGGGTTCAAGCGGCCCGAAGGGTAGGGATAGTGATGGGTAGTAGTTCGGATATGGAGACCATGATGGAGGCCGTTGGGGTACTAAAGGAGTTTGGGATAGGCTTTGATGTGGACGTAGTCTCCGCCCACAGGTCCCCCCTTCTGGCCCAGAGGTATGCCAGGGCCGTGCAAAAGAAGGGCTACGAGATTATAATTGCCGGGGCAGGAGGAGCCGCCGCACTACCGGGGTTTATGGCCTCCCTTACTACCCTGCCCGTAATAGGCGTCCCTGTAGTAGATAATGCCCTGGGGGGCGAGGATGCCCTGCACTCTATGGTGCAGATGCCAGGGGGCGTGCCAGTGGCAGTGGCTGGTGTGGGCAAGGTAGGGGCCAAGAATGCCGCACTCCTGGCGGTAGAAATCCTTGCCTTAAGGGATTCGGCCTTAACAGAAAAACTGCGTCAATACAGGGTAAGACTGGCAGAGGAAGTGAAACAGCGGGCAAAAGAGGTGAGGAAGAGGGTACTCGGAAAGAAAGGGACATAAGAGAGATGGCAATACCTACTATAGAGTGGGAAGGTGGAAAAGACGGCAGGATGAAGATTATTGACCAGACCTTACTGCCTGGGGAGCTAAAGTTCCTCTATTGTAACGACATACAGACGGTCTGGAAGGCCATAAAGGAACTGAAGGTCAGGGGGGCCCCTGCGATCGGCATAGCCGCCGCTATGGGCACCTATGTGGGGATAAAGGGGGCGGACACCAACGATTTTGAGGCATTCTGGAAGAAACTGAAGGAGGTTACGGATTATCTGAGGACATCCAGGCCCACGGCCGTTAATCTCTTCTGGGCCCTTGAACGGATGGAACACACAGCCCAGGCCTACTCCCACGAACCTGCGGATACCCTGAAGGAGATGCTCTTTGAGGAGGCACTGGAGATACTGGAAGAGGATAGGGACTCCTCCAGGGCCATAGGCCGTTTTGGGGCAGAGCTTATACGTAAGGGCAACACCGTGATGACCTACTGCAACGCCGGCGGCCTGGCTACGGGGGGCTACGGCACGGCCCTGGCCGTGATATATGCCGCCAAGGAGGCAGGTAAGGATATAAAGGTATACGCCTGTGAGACCAGGCCCCTCTTACAGGGGGCAAGACTCACCAGCTGGGAACTCCTGCAACACGGGTTGGACGTTACGCTCATCTGTGACAACATGGTTGCCCACGTAATGGGAGAGGGAAGGATTGACCTGGTGGTGGTGGGGGCAGACAGGATAGCGGCCAACGGCGATGCCGCTAACAAGATAGGCAGTTATGGGCTAGCCATTGTGGCCAAAGAACATGGTGTGCCATTCTATGTCGCCGCACCTGTATCTACCTTTGACCTGAAGATACCCTCAGGAAGTCATATACCCATTGAGGAACGCTCCGCCCACGAGGTAACAACCCTTGGAGGCCAACGGACGGCCCCTGAGGGGGTCAAGGTCTATAACCCCGCCTTTGACGTCATCCCTGCCCGCCTCATTACTGCTATCATTACCGAGAAAGGGGTCATTAAGAAGCCTGGTGCTAAAAAAGTGAAAACATTACTTGTAGGGGCGGGGTAACCCCGCCCCTACTCTTTTGGTCCCCCACGACCTGTCCTGCTTATCAGATATTCAGCCAGGGCGTTCATGAGTTTTACGATGGAGTCGTAAAAGAGTATGACCAGGAGGAGTATTACCGTGGGCCAGGCGGCTACGTCCAGCAGGCGGATGACAAAATCCCCATAGTCCTTGAACCTGATGGTGCCGAAGAGATAATAAAAGAGCCCTAATACTAATATCAGCGTAATTAAAAGACGTATGATTGGCCCCTTTAGTGGTGCCAGGAGGTCGTAAAAGAGGCTCATGTGCCCGTTAAACTCCTTTTTAAGAGGACAGAAACCACCCATTAATCCCCCTTGGTTCCTCTTTAATAGAGGGGGATTCAGGGGGGATTATAAATCTTGTAGGGGCGTATTGCAATACGCCCCACGCCTTTAATAAAGGGGAGATTTAAGAATGTAAGGGCACGTTGCAACGTGCCCCTACAAACTTTTTCCTAGACGAACGAATGTCCTAAGTTTAGAAAAAAGGGCTTGTAAAGGGCCACCATTCTTTGCTAATATTGGGGTAAGAATCATCCCCAGCCGCAATTTGATAATCTTCCACTAGACTTGTCCTGATTCACCTGAGCCTGCCCTTGAGCGGAGCGAAGGGGCGGAGAAGGAAAGGGAGCTTATGGATAGTATCGTCAAAAAAATCCTGGAGCTAAAGAAGAGGCGCAGGGCGGTCATCCTTGCCCATAACTACCAGCGCGGAGAGATCCAGGACGTAGCGGATTTTACTGGGGATTCTCTCGGACTCTCCCAGCAGGCGGCCATGACGGACGCCGAGGTGATTGTCTTCTGCGGTGTACACTTCATGGCAGAGACTGCCGCCATAATATGTCCTGATAAGACTGTACTTATGCCCGACCTCCAGGCCGGCTGCCCTATGGCCAATATGATTACGGCAGAGGCCCTGAGGGAGAAAAAGGAAGAACTGCCCCATGCCAGGGTAGTCTGCTACGTCAACACCACCGCCGCAGTGAAGGCAGAGAGCGATATCTGCTGTACCTCCAGCAATGCCCAGAGGGTAGTAACCTCCATCCCATTGGAGGAGGAGATACTCTTTGTACCCGATAAGAGCCTGGGGGCCTACGTTTCCTCCAGGACGGGGCGGAGGATGCACCTCTGGCCTGGCTATTGTCCTACCCACCACCGTATCCTGTCCCATGATATAAAGAAACGCAGGGAGGAATGGCCCCGGGCCAGGGTGGTTGTCCATCCTGAATGTACCCCGGACGTCATAGCCCTCGCAGACCATGTGGCCAGTACTACCGGGATTGCAAAATACTGCAGGGAGACCGATGTGCAAGAAATTATAGTCGGCACAGAGAACGGCATAATCCACCGCCTCCAGAAGGAGAGCCCTGGAAAGACCTTTATCCCTGCAACCCAGCAGGCCCTCTGCCCCAACATGAAGAAGAATACACTGGAGAAGCTCCTCTGGTGCCTGGAGGACATGAAGCCAGAAATCACCGTCCCCAAATCAATAGCCGCCAGGGCCCGCCTGGCCATTGAGAGGATGCTGGAACTCTCCACTGAACCAAGCCACGCCGTTAAGACCTAAAAGAATTATTTAAGAGCCGACTACATGCACCCCAACACCAATGGAAAGCTAGAAAGACTTAAGAGTACCATCCGAGAACTAGATAGCGCCATAGTGGCCTTTTCTGGTGGTGTGGACAGCAGTCTGGTGGCCAGGCTCTGTTACGACGTCCTCGGAGACAAGGCCCTGGCGGTTACGGCCCGCTCCGAGACCTATCCCCACTACGAACTGGAGAATGCCAAAAAGGTGGCCAGGGAGATTGGCATAACCCATCTCATTATAGATACCAAAGAGTTGGATATACCTGGTTTCAGCAGTAACCCCCCCAACAGGTGCTACTTCTGCAAGTCGGAACTCTTTGAGAAACTAAAGGGATTGGCCCAAGAGGAGGGGTATAAACACGTACTGGACGGTGCAAACGCCGATGACTCCCAGGATTATCGTCCAGGCAGTCAGGCCGCCAGTGAGCTTGGGGTGAGGAGCCCGCTAAAAGAGGTTGGTCTTAGTAAGGAAGAGGTACGCTCCCTTTCAAAGGCCCTTGGGCTATCCACCTGGGATAAACCCTCCTATGCCTGCATGTCCAGCCGCTTCCCCTACGGACAGGAGATTACCACAGGGAAACTCCAGATGGTGTCCCTG
>DATETB010000040.1:0-17646 GCA_035283825.1 Candidatus Brocadiales bacterium
TAAGAAGAGGCTTGTCATCTCATCTTATCTCCCAAGGCTCCTTCCCTTCGTTACACTCAGGGCTCGCCTGGACCTTGTAGGAGTTAGCACCTGCATCCATCCGCCTCCCTGAACCTAGTATGGTTCAGGGCCTAAGGCTGATAAACCGGTTGCTGTGGCTTCTTTGGGCCAGTCCCTCCGCCACTCTTGATAAGATTTTCTGGATTATAACCAATCCATGTTGTTTGTCAATCTAATTTTGCGTGGGGCTATGAGGGACATAGAGATGAGTGGTCTTCCAAAGGCGGAATTTTAAAATGAAAATTTTAAAACTTGTAGTGAGCGAAGCGAATCTATTTGCAATTTCCAACTTCCAATTTACAATAAAAGCCAATGGACTACACCCTCAGAGAGATATGCACTATAACAGGCGGGGCCCTGGTGGGGGACGGCAACACCAGGATAACCGGGGTGGCCAGCCTTGAGGGGGCAAGACAAGGGGATATTACCTTTGTGAAGGGAGAGGAGTTTGTAGAAAAGGCCCTCAAGACCAGGGCCTCCGCCCTCGTGGTCCACAGGGAGATAAAGGAGTTTAAATCCGCCTTAGGCGGACAGATAGTCGTAAAGGATCCCTTCCTTGCATTTGTAAAAATACTGGAGGTCTTCTCACAGGAGAGGGGCAAACGTCACAGGGGTATTCACCCCCCGACCCTGGTGGCAAAGACTGCTACTATCGGCAGGGAGGTCTCCATCGGCGCCTACTCTGTTATTGAAGAGGGGGCCGTGATTGGTGACAGGGCCACCATCTATCCCATGGTCTATATAGGACACAATACGAAGATAGGAGAAGATACGCTAATTTATCCCATGGTCTCCATCAGGGAAGAGGTCTCCATAGGTAAACGGGTGATAATCCATTCCGGTACTACCATCGGTGGGGACGGCTTCGGCTATTTACAGGTAGAGGGACGCCACGTAAAGATACCACAGGTAGGCACCATTGAGATTGGAGACGACGTGGAGATAGGCTGTAACGTTACCATAGCCAGGGCAACCCTGGATAAGACGGTAATAGCCAGGGGGGTAAAGATTGATAACAACTCCCACGTGGCCCACAACGTTATGATTGGTGAAGATACCATGCTCATCGCCTACGCCAAGATTGCCGGGGGTGCGGTGATTGGCAAGAACGTAATGATTGCCGAGGATGTGGGCATTACAGACCACGCCACTATTGGAGACGGCTGTGTGATTGGGGGAGGGTCAAACGTCTATAAGAGCCTACCTCCTGGCTCAGTGGTCTGGGGCTCTCCCGCAAAGCCCATCATGGAGGAGAAGAGACTCCAGGTCCTGCTAAAGAAGCTGCCAGAGATGCGGGAGACACTGAAAGAGATTGCAAGGGTCTTGAGGGAAGAGGGGATGTTAGAAGAAGAGGTAGAGAATTAGAGGCCTATTTCGCAAATTTTATTGCTCTGTTTCATTAAAGACCCTTTGCCATTTATCTTCGCAGGAATCATAGGAATTTTGACCCCAAACGAGTGTCCAGAGAATATATCCATTCCAGACAACAGAAATCCCGAAACAGAAGATAGCGAAACCAACAATAAATTCATTTGTCTCTTTCAGCCCCATAAGCAAACACATTAATGACAAAACTAGAAAAGTGCAACTCGTTATGGCCCAATAATTGTAAGTTGTTGTGTATACTATAACTGTTATATTTTCCCAAAGACCATAGCCTCGATTTCCAGAGGTTACATTACTTGCACTGCGAAATTTTTTAAGTGCATTCTCCCATCCAAGCATCTTGGTATCTTTTTGTTTTCCAAGAAGTATCTTTTCTATTATCCTACAATAGCCTATAATGCAGGCAATGGTTCTAGCTTTGTTGAAGAAAATCCACCAAGATGGAAGTAGAACCACTAGAGGAATCAACCACATACCTTCGGAGGTAAATTCTCTTGAAGAAACCGAATCCCTATATCTTCCCGCCCAACCAAGGATCACACCTGTTGTCATTATGGAAAAGGTAAAAAGCTTAAATTGGCAGTCTTTTAACTGTTCAAGCTCTCGTCTTAAAAAGGTGCGTTCCTCTTCGCAAAACTTATTAACAGCTTCTTCAGGCTTTTTTTCATCGTTTGCTACCATTTAAGAATTTTCCCTTAACGCCTCTCTAAGAGGGGGCTGTATCCATTCTACTTCCCCACCCCCACCGGCTCCAGGGCCTTCCGCACGTTGAATCGCTTGTCGAGCTTGTTCATCTTGTCCACTATGCCACCATACTCTAGCTCGTCGTAGGGGAGCATGGCGGGGCCACTGAAGCCCTGTCTCCTTATCTCGGTGGCCTTCTGGGAGACGTTGTTCCTGACCCAATCCCAGTAGGGGTGGTCAAAGGCGTCGGCAGGCTCGGTGAGCTTCCCGTTATGCACACAGAAGGCCGCACAGGTTACCACCACAGGGCCATCAAAATAGGAGATGGTCGTGTTCTGCTTGCATGGCATCATGGGACCATTGTGACTGCCCCTCATGGTGCCGGCACAGTAGTGGCCGATGCTGAACGGGGAGAGGACTTCCCCGGTGGCGGGGAAGCTGGATTGACACCTGACCAGCATCACAGGGTCGTCTTTCCCTACGTATTTACCTGCGATGTTGTGCAGCCTGGTGGTACTGACTGAGGCCGCTATGTCTCCTGTGGTCCTGGACCAGATAGACTCTACCACAAATCGGGAATTATCCCGTAAGAGGGCGGCTATGTCATACATCTCCTCCGGGGCGTTGAGTTCTATGACCCTATCCCCTTTCGTGTAGTTCACGTCCATAATGACAAACTTGAAACCCTTAGCCAGGGAAGGGGCAAGCATAAGGCCGGCACAGTGCATGGGGTCAACAAAGGATAGAAAGAGGGGGAGGTTATAGGCTCCCGGCTCAGTTTTGTCGGCGGCAAAGAATAGGAAGGACTCGTTGGGTCTCTCCTCAATCTCCATCTCTGCCGTTGACGGCCCCAGTCCTTTTACGTTACCAGAGAAGGCGTCTTTAAGGAGGTCCTGCCCGGCGCCATAAAGTCCCTGTTCCTTGGCCACCTGCGTACCCGCCTGGAAGGCGTCCCAGGCCATGTGATGCACGTCTTCATTTAAGGTGCCCCTGGTATGGGTGGTAAGTATGGCAATATCATCTCCCGTAGAACTAATGAATGAATCAATTAGTAGACCCTTCTTTCTGCCATTCGTCTCTACAAAATCCCGTACCGTCTGGAGTACCTTCGCGCTGGGTTTTATATGACCACCAATAGAGCCGATGTCAGCCTTTATCACGCTTAAGGTTATTTTCATGACTCATCCTCTCTCTGGCTTTGGGTTATACAACAAAAGATTTAGTATTTTATCCACTAGCTATGCTACCGTAAATTTATATATCAAAATCATTAAAAATCAAGCACCAAAATTTACTTACATATTTTGTGGCCTTTGCGCCCCACCTGGATTGAGTCCCCCGTAAGGTGATTGTAAAAGGGGTGACGCCGAAATATAATTGGTCAGTGTAGATGAAACGACCTAAAACCCTTTGACACTATTATGCATATAGACATCCTTACTCTCTTCCCAGAGGTATTTCCGGCCTTCTTCGGTCACAGTATCCTGGGGATTGCCCAGGAGAAGGGGTTGGTGGAATTCCACCTCTGGAATATAAGGGATTTTACTCAGGACAAGCACAAGAAAGTGGACGACAGGCCCTTTGGTGGAGGGCCAGGGATGGTCCTAAGACCAGAGCCTGTCTTCAGGACAATAGAAGAGGTAGAGAAGGAGGTGCTGGGGACGGTGACGGCGCCACCAAGAAAAATCCTCCTCAGCCCGCAGGGTACTAGATTTAACCAATCCATGGCCAGGGAGCTTGCCAGGGAGCCCCGCCTCATGCTCCTCTGCGGACATTATGAGGGGTTTGATGAAAGGATAAGACAGGGCTTTGATTTCCTGGAAATCTCCATAGGGGACTACGTCCTGAGTGGGGGAGAGGTCCCTGCCATGGTGATAATGGATGCGCTAGTGAGGCTTATCCCTGGGGCGCTGGGGGACGAGTTTTCTACCGTAAGCGAATCCTTTAGTGAAATGCTGGGGGAACCCCCCGTACTCCTGGAGTATCCCCAATACACAAGGCCCAGGGAGTTCAGGGGGATGAGTGTGCCAGAGGTGCTGTTATCCGGGGACCACGAAAAGATAAGAAAATGGCGTCTGGAGCAGGCAAAGCTCCGCACCCAACAGAGAAGACCCGACCTGTTGAAAGAATAGTAGCTAGTAGTTAGTAGCTAGTAGCTAGGATGGTAGGTAGACCGTAAGTTTCCCTAGCTACTTGCTACTGGCTACTGGCTACTTGCTCACGGTGTTGAGAAGCCGTACTCCTTTAAGACGTTCCTTCCTTTGTCGCTGGCCAGGAAGCCGATGAAGGCCCTGGCCTCCTCCTTATGTAAGGTGCCCTTCACCATGGCGATATAGGTCTCGGGAGGGGTGTACAATTTGTCCCCTACAGGGACGTACTCCACCTGAGCAGAGGCCCTGAGGGATTGTGCCCCAATCCCAACCGGCACCCTTCCTGTCTCTACTAGTTCAAGGATGTCAGTCACTTGCTCTGTGTAGAGGATTCGGTTTTGCAGCCCTATCCACAGACCTGCATTTTGCAGGGCCTCCTGGGCCGCCTTTCCATAAGGGGCGTGCTGGGGGTTAGCAATGGCAATTAAGGAGAAGTTGGTTATGTCTTGAAGCCTGTCTATCTTCCTTGGCGAGTCCTTTCTGACTATGATAACCAGCCTCCCCTTGCAAATTACGTTAGAGGTGCCTTGCACGAGGAGTCTCCTGTGATAGAGTTCCTGGATAAAATTGGCCCCAGCGGCTATATAAAGGTCGTAGGGTACCCCACCCTCAATCTCGTGGGCCAGGAGACCACTGGAGCCAAAGGTAAAATTGGTTTTATGGCCTGAGACCTTTTCAAATTCGGCAGCGACCTCCTCCAGGGCATCCCTCATGCTGGAGGCGGCCGCTACTAAAAGGGTCTGACCTGAAAGACTGCTTGCCTGTAGAAGGACAAGAATCCCTGCCAGGACAAGAGATAAGGTCTTTCTTCTCACCTTTAATGGAAACAGCCCATAGGGGCAATTACCGCCTGAGGCGGATTTTCAACATGAATTGCCCTTACCTTTATTCGGGGGCACTAGGAAGACTGGGGCCTGGCGCGCCAGAAAAGCCTTCTGTACTAAAGGTAATAGACGGGACAGAAGGGGTAGAGGGGTCACTTGGTACAGTAAATCGGGACGTATCTTGTCCACTGGACGGCAGGCCCAAAGGTGACATAAAGGTAGTGCTAGGTCTAGCGGTTTCGGGTGGTGTCAAGGTACTGGGCCGGATGCTAGTGTAGGGGTCTTTTCCTGGGACCTGTACTTTAGGGGACTCTCCGGGTTCCAACGGGGAACCCTCAGCAGCCTTTTGTACATTGTAGACCCTTTCAGATTCTGATGCAGAGGCTGTAGGTACCGTACTAACATAGTCATGGCTACCCGACACTCCCGTCTGAGACGTAGTCAAGGTTGGGTATGACGGCACCGCCACAAAACTACAGGAGGTTAGAAACATTAGGGCAAAACTCGCCACGAATAGGGTACTTAAATACCTCATTGTCTCTCCCTCTTTTAACAGAAAAGGCTATCTAAAACCCTTTCTTCCAGAAGGAACCACATCCTCTCTTCTACATAATAAATTTTACTGGAAATTGGATTGGTAGTAAAGACAATTTCTACGGTTTCCACGTTATTTACGTCAAGAAGCTAAGTAAGGATGTCCGGGGGAGACTTCCCCCTTACATCTTGAGCCCTTATAACCTACTAAATCCCACACGATTTTGAAGACTCACAAATATAAAAGACCTTGACAAAAACTGGGTAACGGATAGAATTTATATAAAGGCAAAACTCAGACATACGGCAGAGAGTGATTATATGTTTTAAGGTCAATAGATTCCAGGGCTTGTAAAAGGGATAAGGAGGGTCAAAAAGAGTGGGAATTCCCACTCTTTTCTTTTATCCCATAGGAGGGTCACCAGTGGATAGAGAAGAACTTCTCAGACTGGTAGGAGCTCTGCATAAAGATAAGGCCATAGATAGGGAGATAATCTTCCAGGGCATAGAGGAGGCCCTCCTGGCGGTGGCCAAGAAGCACTTTGTCTCTAAAGAGAACATCTCTATAAAGATAGACAGGCAGACAGGCGAAATTACGGCCATGGAGGGGGACAAGAAGATAGACCCGGCAGAACTGGGTAGGATAAGTGCCCACACTGCCAAGCAGATTATGACGCAGAAGATCCGAGAGGCCGAACGGGACGTGATTTGCGAAGAGTTCCTCCCTAAAAAGGGCACCCTGGTTACAGGGGTTGTCCAGCGTATGGAGGGCCCTAACGTAATGGCAATGCTAGGAAAGGCCGAGGCACTCCTGCCCAAGTCAGAACAGATCCCCGGTGAGGTCTACCGTCCAGGAGAGAGGCTCCGCGCCATCCTTTTAGACGTAAGCAAAGTAGGCCAGAGGGTCAGGATCATCATCTCCAGAAACCATCCGGACTTCATCAGGAAGCTCTTTGAACTGGAGGTGCCAGAGATTGCCGAGGGAATCATAAAGATAAAGACCATAGCCCGTGAGGCCGGCTACAGGACAAAGATAGCCGTAATATCGGGAGCCCCCCAGGTAGATTGTGTAGGGGCGTGCGTAGGGGTCAGGGGGACGAGGATAAAAAACATCGTAGATGAACTAGGCGGGGAGAAGATAGACATAATCTGTTGGGACGAGGCCCCCGAGGCACTCATACCCAACACCTTAAAGCCTGCCGAAATCACCGGTATAGTGCTATCCCCTGAGACTAAACAGGCTACCGTGGTGGGGCCTGAGGACCAACTCTCCCTGGCCATAGGCAAGAGGGGACAGAACGTCCGCCTGGCCTCCAGATTAACAGGCTGGGACATTGACATACTGACCGAACAAGAGTATTCTCAGCGAGGGACTCCCCCTGCCCAGGAGACGAAGGAAGTTCCTGTAGAGGCCACGGGGCAGGGAGAATTAACCACTGTCTCTGAGGAGAAGGAACCGGAGAATAAAGAAGGTGCAGTCCATAACAAAAATTAGGGTTAGCGCACTGGCCAAGGAGCTGGAGATAAAGAGTGGCCTGATTATAGAAAAATGTAAGGAGCTGGGCCTCTCTTATATCACCCACCACGCCAACACCATAGAGGAGAGGGACGTAGAAAACGTACGGAACCTCTTCAGACCCAAAGAGGCCCTTCCAACCCCTATACCTCCCCCAGAGAAACAAGAGAAAGAGGTCGTAGAGGCCAGGATACCAACAGCCCCCCCACGGCCCACCGCCTCACCACCTACTGCCCCACTACCACCTAAAGAAAGACCAAAAATTGAACCTGGCGAAGTCATATCTGTCGAGACTTCACCAAAACCTGCCCCATCAGGAAAGTTTATCAAAATCTCTCGTCACCCTACTTTTAGGAGGCCACCAGGACCAGCCTTTGTACCCCAATGGAGGAGGGGCAGAAGGGCGCCCAAAGAGGTAGCCCCCGCCCCCAAGGTGGTACCGAGAGGACAGAAAGTTACCCTGGAAACCCCTATAACAGTCAAAGACCTCTCAAGTAAACTGGGGATAAAGGCCAGTAATATCATTACCAAGCTCCTGATGGAACACAATATCGGGGCTACCATGAACCAGTCACTAAACGAAGAGACCGTGGCACTCCTTGCCCTGGACTTCGGAATAGAGGCAGAGTTCAAGAAGGCAAAACGCCCCGAAGAGGAGTTGAAAGTAGAGCTTGCGGTACCTTCCAGGACCGCTGACCTCGTATCAAGACCACCTATAGTCACTTTTATGGGGCACGTAGACCACGGCAAGACCAGCCTGCTGGACGCCATAAGGAAGACTAACGTGGCGGGCGGTGAGGTTGGGGGTATCACCCAGCACATAGGTGCCTACCGGGTAGAGACCAATGGCCGTTCCGTGGTGTTCCTTGATACCCCTGGCCACGAGGCCTTTACTGCCATGAGGGCCAGAGGCTCCCAGGCCACCGATGTGGCGGTACTGGTAGTAGCCGCTGATGATGGCGTCATGCCCCAGACGGAAGAGGCCCTGAACCACGCCAAGGCCGCAGGGGTACCCGTAGTGGTAGCAATCAACAAGATAGACAAGCCAGAGGCCAACCCTATGAAGGTGAAACAGCAACTGGCCAAACTGGGCCTCGTACCCGAGGAGTGGGGCGGGAAAACGGGTTTTGTAGAGACCTCCGCCACCACTAAAAAGGGACTGGACGAACTCCTGGAGAGGCTGCTCCTGGAGGCGGAGATACTGGAATTAAAGGCTAACCCCAAAGGTCCAGCCAGGGGGGTGGTCCTGGAGGCCAGGCTCCACGAGGGTAGGGGCGTGGTGGCTACTGTCATTGTCCAGGACGGTACACTGCACCGCGGAGACCCACTCCTGTGCGGACAGGCCTCTGGTAAGGTAAGGGCCATGTATAACGACAGGGGCCAGGCGGTTACAGAGGCAGGCCCGTCTTATCCAGTGTCTGTCTCCGACCTCTCTACCATCCCGGAGGCAGGGGAAAAATTTTATGTACTAAAGGATATGCAGAGGGCCAAGGGCATCGCCCTGGACAGGCAGAAACTACAGAGAGAGGCCGGCCTCAAAGAACGCAGCCACGTAAGCCTGGAGAACCTCTATACCAAGATTGAGGCAGGCAAGGTAAAGGAACTCAAGCTAATCCTGAAGGCCGATGCCAAGGGCTCTCTGGAGGTGTTGGAAAATATGCTGGAGGAGCTTTCCACCGGGGAGGTAAAGGTCAAAATCCTCCACAGCGGAATAGGGAGCATTACTGAGTCAGACGTCATCCTTGCCGACGCATCGGACGCCATTATTATAGGCTTTTACGTCGCCCTGGAAGAAGGCGTTGCCGGTCTGGCCGAAGGCAGGGGGGTGGAGATTAGACACTATCAGGTCATCTATGACATTACCAGAGACGTAAAGGCCGCCATGGAAGGGCTGCTGGAACCTGAGAAGAAAGAGGTAGTAACCGGCCAGGTGGAGATTAAGCAGGTCTTTAAGATCTCAAGATTTGGCAACGTGGCAGGCTGTGTAGTAAAGAGTGGGAAGATAAATAGAAATTCCATGATTAGGGTAACAAGGGACGGTGCAGTCCTTTTTGAGGGTAAGCTGGCCTCCTTGAAGATTGTAAAAGAGGACGTTAAGGAGGTCCGCCAAGGGCTTGAGTGTGGGATAAAGATAGCTGGTTTTGACGACATAAAGGTGGGAGACACCGTTGAGGTCTATGAAATCCAGCAGTTTGCCCGCACCCTTGGCTAGGCACTGAAAGGTTACAAATTGCAAACTACAAATTGAAATTGTTTGGAATCTGAAATTTGTAATTTGTAATTCTTTTTTCCAGAATGACTGTTGGAATATTAAGTATTAAGCTAATCATTAGGGATTCCCACTCCCTGAAGGATAAGCGGAGGGTACTAAATAGTCTTAAAGACAGGGTAAGGCAGAACTTCAATGTCTCCTTCTCTGAGATGGAAGCCCTTGACCATCGTCAATACAGCACGCTGGCGGCGGCCATGGTGAGCAACGATAAGAGGTACGTCAATGGTAGTCTATCCACCCTGGTGAACTTCGTCAGGACCTTCCCACAGGTGGAACTAATAGACTACGAACTGGAGCTCCTGTAAAGGCAAATTACAGATTACAGGTTACAAATTGCATGTTTTAATTTGTAATTTGGAATTTGTAATTTTCACTATGAACACCCGCAAATTTAAGAGAGTGGCAGCGGCCCTGCGGCGTGAGACAGGCAAGGCCCTCCTCTACGAGGTAAAAGACCAAAGGATCCGTCTCGTCACGGTAACCAGGGCCGAACCCTCCATAGACTTTCGTACCGCCAGGATATACGTCTCTATCATAGGAGATGAGGATATAAAGAAAAAGACCCTTGAGATACTGGGAAAGGCCAGGGGGCACATCCAGTCCCTGGTGGGAGAGCATCTAAACCTCCGTTACGTACCCATATTGAGCTTCTGTCTGGACGACTCAATGGACAGGGGACTACGCGTAGCAAAACTTATTGACGAGATAACCAGGGAGGAAGAAAATACCTGAATGGCAAGTCTTATATTAGGCATACCCAAGGGGAGCCTTCAAGAGGCAACCGTAGAGATGATGAAACGGGCGGGGTACAAGGTAAGGGTACCCCAGAGGTCTTACTACCCGTCAATAGATGACGAGGAACTGGAAGGGCGGCTCATCCGCCCACAGGATATGTCCCGTTACGTGGAAAAGGGGATAATAGACGCAGGACTCACTGGGGCGGATTGGGTCAAAGAAAACGGCTCAGACGTAAGGGTGGTGGCCAGCCTGGTCTATGCCAAACAGCAGCTTACCAAGGTCCGCTGGGTGATGGCGGTACCGGAAGCCTCCCCTATCCGCAAGGTCTCAGACCTCCAGGGGAAGAAGATAGCCACAGAACTGGTAAACGTAACGAGAGGTTATCTCTCAGAAAGGGGGGTCACTGCGGAGATAGAATTCTCCCATGGGGCCACGGAGGCCAAGGCCCCACATCTGGTGGACGCCATAGTGGAACTTACCGAGACCGGCTCCAGCCTCAGGGCCAATAACCTCAGGATTTTGGATACCGTCATGGAGTCCACCACACTCTTTATTGCTAACCACGCCTCCTGGAGAGATCCGTGGAAGAAGGAGAAGATAGAAAACCTGGCCATGCTCTTCACAGGGGCCATCATCGCAGGGGAAAAGGTAGGTCTGAAGATGAACGTTCCCAATAGCAGTCTGGAACAGGTGCTCAAGAAACTCCCCGCCTTGAGAAGGCCCACGGTCTCCCCCCTGGCAGAGGGGGCAGGCTATGCCATAGAGACGGTCGTAGATGAGTCAGTGGCCAGGCGCATCATCCCGGAATTAAAGAGGGCAGGGGCTGAAGGAATCATTGAGTACTCACTCAACAAAGTCATACTTTAAAAGAAAAGGAGGGAAGTCATGTCTAGAAGAGCGTGCCTATTAACCCTGGTGGCCTTTCTGGCATTAGGGTGGAACTCCCTGGCAATTGCCCAGGAGACCAAGAAGGTTTATGACCCCGTATGCGGGATGGCGGCAGGTAAGGACACACCTTACGTTACGGAGTACGCCGGGAAGAAGTACAGCTTCTGCTCGGAGAAATGCAAGACTGAATTCCTCAAGGAGCCAGTTAAGTATGCCTGCTTCTGCCCGGATGGGGCCGCGTGTCCGTACTGCAGGGGTGAGTCTGCCACCTGCGCGTGCGAAAAGAAGGCCCACGACGCGGCGCATTGCCGTGGCAAACATAAGGGTGGCGATTAGCAGAAACGGACGATAGGGATATAAGTGAGAAGTGTAATGTTCGTTCTACTCTTTTGTTTGTACGTTTTAGTTTGTTCTGGGTGTCTCTCCTCAGAGAGACTGGAAGAGGCTCAAGCCCCTCAGTCCCCTGCCCCTCTTACCCAGACCGCCCAGTCTCCCTTACCCGCCTCAGGCGGACCCAGCCCCGCACCAATAGGGGGCGGGGCTAAGGCAGACACTGCCTTGTCGCCCGGCACGACCACCCAGTCTGCGACAGGGGGGGCCGGCCCCTCCCTGGAGGTGCTGAGTAATTTTTGTGCGGGTTACCATGCCCTGCTGGACGGCGATTGGGACAAGGCCGGCCAATACTTTGAAAAGGCCCTGGAGGGTGACCCGCAGTCCGATAGGTTCCTAAAATACGTGATAGGTTGTTACATGCAGGTGGGAAAGAAAGGGCAGGCCCTGAAGTATATAGAGAAACTTGCCGAAATCTCACCAGATGACTTCAGGATTCACTACACCCTTGGGGACATTTACCTGAAAGAAGAAAGGCCAGAGGAGGCCATCAAGGCATTTGAAAGGGCTACCAGGAGTGACATTACTAACATAGACCCTACCATTGTGGCCGATGCCCTGTATCGTCTGGCCAACCTGTACCTGCAAAAAGGGGAGCCACTTAAGGCCATCCCCTGCCTCAAGGACATCTTCCGATTAAACGTCTCCGTGAACGAAGGTCTCCTCTCCTGCCAGCTTGGCATCGCCTATGCCGAGGCTAAGGACTTCCTCAATGCCAGAGAGAGACTTGAGATGGCCAAGGCCCTTAACCCCTCCCTGGGACAGGCCAGGTTGTACCTTGCCATGGTCTACGAAGAACTAGGGGAACTGCAAGAGGCCGTAAAGGAAGCCGAGGCCTTTCTGGACGTCTCTCCGGATGCATGGGTAGCTTATGCCTATCTGGCTGGACTCTACAAAAAGACCTCCCGTCTTGAAGACGCAGAATTCGTCCAGGGAAAAGCTACTAACCTGCTATTCAGAAAAATAGCCAGTGGCAGCCAGGACCAGAGGGAATACCTTGCACTTGCCCAACTCCTCATCGCCCAGCAGAGATAGGCAGAGGCCAGGGAGGTGTTGGAAGGGGCCGTTAAGGCAGTAGAAGAGGAAAAGAGCAAGGACCTTCGCTTCCTCCTGGCTAACCTCTACTACACGGCCAATTACGGGGAGGCCGTAGAGAAGGAACTCAAGGACATCCTGAGGATAGACCCCAATTCTCACGAAGCCAGCAACTTCCTGGGTTACTTTTACGCCGAGAGGGGAAAAGAGCTCGGGGAGGCATTGAAACTGGTAGAGAAGGCCCTCCAGGCACAACCCAACAACGGCGCCTATATTGATAGTCTGGGTTGGGTATACTACAAACAGGCCACGGAGAGGCAAGAGGACCCCCGCCTGGAGCAGGCCCTCCAGAAACTCCTGGAAGCCGCCAAAGAATCTCCCGACCCGGAGATTTTCAAACACATCGGAGAGGTCTACTACAGCCTGGGTCAATGGGAGGCCGCCGACAAGGAGTGGCAGAAGGCCTTTCAGAACCCACTAAAGGGTTCAAAGGATGAACAGATACACCTGTGGATCCAGGAAAGACGCAAAAGACTGGATTCCTTAAAAAGACTTGAAGAAGAACTTCAGAAAGAAGAATATCCCATCCTGTAATCAAAGGAAATATAGCGAGGAACAAAAATGTCTGGACATTCTCATTGGGCAACCATTAAGAGGAAAAAAGGGGCAGTAGATGCCAAAAAGGGGAAGATATTCTCCAAACTGGCCAGGAACATTACTATCGCGGCCAGAGAGGGGGGGGGGAATCCAGACCTTAACATAAAGTTGCAATATGCCATAGAAAAGGCCAGAGATGCCAACATGCCCAAGGACAACATTGAGAGGGCCGTCCAGAAAGGTGCAGGGGTTGCCGCAGGTGGAGAAGATTTGTACGAATATCTCTACGAGGGATATGGCCCCAATGGGGTGGCCGTCATGGCAGAGGCGGTTACCGATAACCGGAACCGTACTACCTCAGAAATCAGGAAGATATTTGAACGCTTCGGAGGAAGCCTCGGGGCTGGCGGCTGTGTCTCCTGGCTCTTTGAAAAGAGGGGGATGTTCATTGTAGATAGTAAAAAAGTAGAAGAAGATAAACTCATGATGCTTGCATTGGAGGCAGGGGCAGAGGACGTCCTTTCAGTGGAACAGGTCTACCAGGTCGTCTGCCTCCCCAGTGATTTTGACAGGATAAAAAAGATACTCAAGGAACAGGACATCCCCTTTGAATCCGCAGAACTTACCTGGACGCCAAAGACGTCCATTGACGTGGACGAGGCCGCGGGAAAGAGGGTGATAGACTTGATGGAGGCCCTGGAGGACCATGACGACGTCCAGGGGGTCTATGCCAACTTTAACCTCCCCAAGGATTTACTGCTGGAGATGCAGACCAAACGCTGAGCCTATTGAAGAAACCGCCCTTAAGGTGCTATAATTTTCTAGTGGTAGCCGCAGGTCACGCCTGAGGCAGGGTTGGGGGCAGAGCCCCAACCCTATAGGGGGCATGCTCAGACACGCCCACTTTAGCCTGCGAAAATTGACCACCTTTTTAAGGAGTTAAGTGGTAGAAGAGAAGAGAAAAGAACTCTCCGTAAGGGCAGAGAGGGCCATCCTCCTCGGGACCTTGCCTTCCAAAGGTTCGGCCAATGGTGATCCACTGGAAGAATTGGGCCGCCTGGCAGAGACGGCAGGGGCAAAAGTCGTAGAGAACGTCTTGCAAAGAAGGGATAAGATTGACCCTGCCTATTACATCGGAAGAGGCAAGGCAGAAGAACTAGCGGCCCTCTGCCGGGATAGGGATATAGACGTAGTCATCTGCGATGATGACCTCACCCCAGCCCAGGTAAGGAACCTGGAGCATCTCCTCAATGCCAAGGTAGTGGATAGGAGCGAACTCATCCTCTACATCTTCGCCACCCGTGCCAGTACCTCACAGGCCCAGACACAGGTGGAACTGGCCCAGTTGGAATACACACTCCCCAGGCTAAAGAGGATGTGGGTCCACCTGGACAGGATAGAAGGGGGCATAGGGACCAGGGGCCCTGGGGAAAAACAGCTGGAGGTAGACCGCCGTCTGGTCTCCAAAAAGATATTTGAACTCAAAAAGAGGCTCAAGGGGATTGAAGACCGTAGACACCACCAGGTGGCCGCCCGCAGTAACTGCCTCAAGGTCTCCCTGGTCGGTTATACTAACGCCGGAAAGTCCACCCTCATGAACTCCCTCACCCAGGCAGGGGTCATCGTAGAGGATAAACTCTTTTCCACCCTGGACACCAAGACCCGTACCCTCCACCTGGAGAACAGCAGGCGGGTACTCTTGAGCGATACGGTAGGTTTTATCAAAAAGCTTCCCCATCACCTGATTAGCTCCTTCCATGCCACGCTTGAAGAGGTCAAACAGGCAGACCTCTTACTCCATGTCGTAGACGTCAGCTCCCCTGCGGCCCTGGAACAGATCAAGGCCGTTGACGAGGTACTGAAGGAACTGCACTGCGAACTAAAACCCACACTCCTGGTCTTGAACAAGATAGATGCCCTCACTGAAGAGGCCACACTGACACTCTTTAAATCCATGTATCCAGAGGCAGTGGCCATCTCCTCCCTCACGGGAGAGGGCCTCTCCGAACTCAAGAAGAGGATGCAGGAGTTTTTTGACAGGAGATGCGTGGAACTAAGACTTACGTGCGGGATAGAAGACGGGAGGCTGACCGCCTACCTTTACCAAAAGGGGTACGTCCTGAGTAAGAGACTCCATAGCCACAAAATCTCCTTCCACCTCCTCATAGAGGAGCGTTACATACCCAAAATCTCCCAACTAGCCGGAGACGTGGAGATGTCCTACGTCTAGGATTGTCATTCTGAGCAAAGCAAAGAATCCCTAAAGCAACGGCCCCTAGACCCCTCACTTCGTTCAGGGTGACAAGAAAATCCAGATGCCAAAGCCCAAATGTCAAAGGAATCAGCTATCAGCAAGCTGACCCCTGACTGCTGACTACTGATTGCTGTCATTTGATATTTGGATTTTGAAATTTAGAATTTCCAATACAGCCCCTGACCAGACACCCCTAACCTCCTCCTCCCGTTAACAAACAGGTATAAGAAGGTGAGTAGCCGCAGGCTTTAGCCTGCGGGGAGGGCCCCAAGATTTCTCCTACCATTAACGAACAGGTACAAGGCCAGAAGGAAGATGGGGAGGCCAATTACCTGAGACACGGTAAGGCCGGCAAGCACGGCCTCGCTGTCGTCCCTCAGAATCTCAAGAAAGAAACGCATAGGGGCATAGAGGATGCAGAAAAGGAGTACCACTTCCCCATCCCTCTTTTTATACTTGTAGAATGCGTCCAGTGCCAGGAACATTATTAAGGCCCACATAGACTCATAGAGTTGTGTGGGGTGTACCGGGAGGGAGTGAGGGTCAGCAAAGCCCACCCAGCCCTCCTCCAGGTGGTGGAAGAAGGCAGGACTGCCGTCTATGTTCCGTTGGGCGTCTACGGTCTTAGGAAAGGTCACTGCCCAGGCCAGGTCGGGGGCAAGGTCTCCGTAACAGCACCCGTTAAGGAAGCAACCTATCCTGCCAAAGACCAGTCCCAGGGCCAGCGCCACCGCCATCATATCCAGTAACCGCAATGGCGGGAGGTTCCAACGCCGACAGGCCAGGGCGCCGGTGGCTATGGCAGCGAAAAACCCGCCGTAAAAGGAAAGTCCCCCTTTAAAGAGCTTAAAGGCCTCCAGGGGCTGAGAGGCATAATCGCCGTAGTGGTGCAGGATAAAGAGGAGCCTTGCGCCGAAGATACTTGAAATAAGGGCAACGAGGCAGAGGTCACTAATCCTCTCCATGTTCATGCCCTCTGCGTATGCCTTCCTCCGCACCACCCAGAGGCCCATCATAAACCCTACCATCAGCATAAAACCGTAGGAATATATGGGCAGATGCCAATCCGTGAAAGGGATAGGTATCTCAAGGAGTGTGCGTCTCATGGCAGTCTTCTTGTTTGCAACCCCCTTCTTCTGGCCTTTTAAACCCTTAAACCTTTGAACTTCTTATTATTTACCCCTGGAAAGTACGGTCTTTAGGGGTTTATTGGAATCGTCCACCAGGACTATCTTCGGTTTCCAACCCCTGACCTTACCTTCCTCTACCATACAGTATGTGATGATTATCACCTTATCCCCCTGGTAGGCATGACGGGCGGCGGCCCCATTCAGGCAGATAACCCCGGAGCCACCCTCCCCCTCTATCACGTAGGTCTCTATCCTCTGCCCGTTGTTCAGGTTTAATACCTGTACCTTCTCGTACTCTACTATATCTGCCGCCTCCAGCAGGTCACTATCAATAGTAATACTACCCTGATAGTAGAGGTTGGTCTCCGTAACGGTAGCTGGCTGTATCTTTGACTTACACAATTCTCTGAACATTGAACTCTTAAACCCTTTCCGCCTTAGGCGGATTAAACCCTATAAGTTTATGGGGGAACTCTGCCAGCCCCGCACCAGTATGGTACGGGACCAGGACCATATTATCAATAAGCCTCACCTTCCCCACCCATGCGGCCAGGGCCACTACTGCCCCAGGCCTGGCCTCTTCCAACCCCTCCAGACCCCCAGTGTCCACTACGGCAATGTAATCTATACGAAAGATGCCGGCCCTGTGCAGGACATCGTGCATCTCCTGGACTATCTCCTTTGAATCACATACCCCCAGGGCAAAGAGCTCCCCGGCCTTGAGAAGGGAGCGGTAGAGTGCGGTGGCTACCTGTCGTTCCCCTGGGCCCAGGAGCTGATTCCTGGAGCTAATGGCCAGACCATCGGCCTCCCTCACCGTGGGTACAACTACCACCTCCACGCCAAGGTTAAGGTCACTAACCAGCCTCTTTATCACTACAGTCTGTTGAAAGTCCTTTTGTCCAAAGTAGGCCCTGTCTGGCCGTACGATGTTAAGGAGCTTGGCAACTACCGTGGCCACCCCGCTAAAATGTCCGGGTCTGCTGGCCCCGCAAAGCCCATCGGTAAGGCCCTTCACCTCTACGTGCGTGGAAAAGCCCTCAGGATACATCTCCTCCACGGTAGGGGCGAAGAGGAGGTCAACCCCCTCACGAGAGGCCAACATCTTGTCCCTACCCAGGTCTCTGGGGTAGTCCTTGAGGTCGTCCTTCCTATCAAATTGTAAAGGGTTCACGAAGATACTCAGTA
>DATETB010000041.1:0-2244 GCA_035283825.1 Candidatus Brocadiales bacterium
TGGCGACAAAAAGGGGGAGAAAGGACTTGTTTCCGCCCCAGGCCGATATATGCCCCCAGCAGTCTGGGAATTGCCCCTGGGACCGCATGAAATGAACGTAAAAGAGGCCCTGGCCCGGGAAGGGTGGCCATTCCCATCGGACCCGAGTAAACAGCCCATCCTGAGGATGGTACCAATAAAGACGCCTTTGATGGTGGGTGGCTTTGACCAGCGAGTCCTCAAGCAGATGTCAGAAGGGTTAGAGAGGTACGGCCTCTTCCCCGTGCAGGGAGGGGGGGTTACACCCTATGGCCCCGTACCGATGGGGGACGAGACAGCAGGAGTTCAAGGGTTTAACGGTTCAAAAGTTCAAATGGCCGGGTCTCTTACGGCAGAAGGTGGGCAGGCGGGGACACTCCAGATAGAGGCAGTAGAGATGGTACCGGGTGCGGCCATAGCCACCGTCCTGGCCAGGGGGGATATAAACGCCTCGGCCGTTGGCACCCTTACCTATCGCCTGGGGGACAGTATCCTGGCCTTTGGACACCCCTTCATCCAGGCTGGCAAGACCGACATACCCCTGGCTGGGGCCCACGTCCATGCCGTTATACCCATCCAGAGCACCTCGTTAAAACTTGCCAGTCCCACTAGAATCGTGGGGAGGATATTCCAGGACAGTAAGGCGGCCCTGGCAGGTACCCTGGGCCAGTTTTCAGCCCTGATACCCTGCACCATAAAAGTAGCAGGTGACCAGAAGGTAGAATACAACTTTGAGGTGGTGAAGGACAGATTCCTGACACAAAATCTCTTCCAATGGGCCTCTGAGAGCGCCCTCCTTGCCACAGAGAGGCAGGCCGGTGATAAGACCGTAAGGCTCTCCCTCTCCATAGAGATGGAAGGGCGGGATAGACCAGTAAAGGTAGAGAACATCTACTACGAACCCCATCCCACGTGGTTCCCGGTCTATCATATCACCCAGCCCATTGCCCTGATAATGAACAACCCGTTCCAGGAGGCGAGCATTAAGAGGATATCCCTGGAGGCTAAGGTCTCGGACGAAAGGAGACTGGCCTATATTGAGGATATAAAGGTAGAAACCAGAGAGGTCGGACCGGGAGAGACGGTCCAGCTATTCGTGACTATCAGACCCTTCGGCAAGGAACCTGTAGTAATAACCGTACCTCTTCAGATACCCCTGGACGTCTCCCCGGGAAGTACTATAACGGTGGACGCCTGTAACGCAGATACCAGCCAGGCCCTGGAGCGCTCCAGGGCGCCAGAGAAATTCCTCCCAACAAGTCTGGAGCACCTGATAAAAATACTGGAGGACGCTGAACCCAATACCAACCTCATAGTAAGGGCCGTACTCCCAAAGAGGGGGATTACATATAGAGGCAAGCCCCTACCCTCCCTGCCCTCCTCCCTCCTCTCAATCATGTCCTTCCCCAACCAGGGCGGTATCGGCCGTCTCACGGAGGAGCTCGTCAGCAAGAGACCAGTGGACTGGATACTCCAGGGCTCACAAAATTTTACGCTAACTGTAAAAGAAGGGGGCTAGATACCTTTGCCGAGAGCAACCCCGCCACCTGGAAAAGTAGACAGTAGACAGTCCGCCTCAGGCGGAGCATACAGAAATAACGACCTCCCCTGTCTACTGACTACTGTCTACAAGGCAGGTCAGGAGACCTGACTCTACCCTGGCTACTTGCTACTGACTACTAGCTACTGGCTACTAGCTACTGTCTTCTGGCTGGTGTCCCTTTTCGGTGGGGAGTCAAGCGGCGTTAATACACAGGTCTGGACCCAGTCCGCCACCCTCTGGTCTGAGGCCGGCAAGAAAAATAATACCTCCGTTACGCCCAGGGGCATTACGCTCTCCCCCGAGGTGCTACGCATAGATGGCATAACCGAACCTTATGTATGGACCCTGGCCAGGGACATGGCGGCGGGGGCACTCCCGACAAAGGGACAAATTTACGTAGGTACGGGAGACCCTGGCAGCGTGTATAAGCTGGACCCATCCGCCTCAGGCGGAGGCAAGCTCCAGCTGCTATTCCGTTCCACGGAACTACACGTCCACACCCTGGCTATCTCCCCGTCAGGGGAGATATATGCCGGCACCTCCCCACAGGGGCACGTCTACCGTATCTCTCCACAAGGCGAGGCAAACCTATTCTGCGACCTCCCTGCCAATTATGTCTGGAAGCTGGTCTTTGACGGGAGGGGGAACCTCTATGCGGCCACCGGACCCGATGGAATTATCTA
>DATETB010000042.1:0-5774 GCA_035283825.1 Candidatus Brocadiales bacterium
CCTGTGGAGCCCTTGCTCCTGGATGCGGTACTCCATGATACCCTTGGGGTCTATCCTCTTCTTGAGGATGTCTATCACCTCCTGGGTCAGCCTGGGGCGTTCCTGTCCAGGCTCAACCCTCACCCTGTAGAGGAGTTCTGAGCCCCCCCGTAGGTCTAGCCCCAGTTTCACCCTGCCCCTGGCCACGTACTCCACCACCTTTTCCTTGACCCTCTTCCCCTCGGGGGTGGTCTCCTCCTTGAGGATGGCCTCCTTCGTCGTCCTGTCTCTTAATAAGGAAGAAAGCCATGCCTCCTCCAGGGTGGAGCGTTCCACTACCTGGCCATCCACCTCCTTTACCTTCTCTTTTTTGATAACCCTATCTGTTGGGGGATAAAGGGCCAGCAAGGCCAGGGCTACCGTTATGACAATCAGGGGCATCTTCCAGCGCAGTATTTCCTTGGGCATGTTTCTTCCTCAGCTTCCTTTCCTTCGCTTCGCTCAGGACAAGCTTTATCTCTCAGTAGCCGCAACCTTCAGGTTGCGTAATGCGCAGGCTAAAGTTCGCCAGAGGCGAATCTGCCTCGGGCATGACCTGCGGCTACAAGTAGTGTGGATACAAGATCTCTTAGGTTGAAAATCCGCCATGTTTTAGGCGGAAGGTCCGGGGCGTTAGCCCTCCTCCTTATGCTTCTCTTTAGGTTCCCTATGTTCCACGGAGACTATAGCATCCTTCTCCACCTTTACCTTGACGTCTTTAGTCTCGTCTATCTGGAGGATGACCTCCTTCTCCTTTACCGAGACCACCACGCCGTGGAGTCCACCCCCGGTGATTACCCGGTCGTTTTTCTTTAGACTTGCCAGCAGGTCTAACCTGTGCCGCTCCTTCTGCCTCTGGGGCCTGAGGATGAAGAAATAGAGGATAAGACCCATCATGAGGATGGGCAGCATGGTCGTCAAGAATACGGGCGGGGGCTGTGTTACCTGCCCGAGGCAAACCGCAGGTTGCAGATTACAGATTACAAATTTGGAATTTGTAATTTGAAATTTGTAATTCATCATCAGGAAGTCCATAAGGCCATCTCCTTTCTCCCCTCCCTTTCCTCCTTCTGAGAGGTGGGGAAGGTTTTCCTGAACTGACCAAAGTCCCCAGTAAGGATAGCCTCCTGGACGTCCATCATCAAGTGCTGAAAGAAATAGAGATTATGCAGGGAAAGGAGCGTCATGGCCAGTATCTCTCCTGAAAGAAACAGGTGCCTTAGATAGGCCCTTGAAAAGTTACTGCAAGTGTAACACTGACACCCTTCCTCCAGGGGTCCCGGGTCTTCCTTGTGACGGCTGTTGAGGATCTTCACTCTGCCTTTTCTGGTAAAGACGGTACCGTTCCTGCCATTCCGTGTGGGCAGGACACAATCAAACATGTCCACCCCGAGTGCCACGGCGTCCAGGATGTCTTCCGGGGTGCCTACACCCATGAGGTATCTTGGCCTCTCCCACGGAAGGGCCTCGGCGGTGTATTCCAACACCTCTAACATGAGTTCCCTGCCCTCTCCCACGCTGAGTCCACCCACGGCATATCCCTCCAGCCCCAGTTCCACCAGGCCCCGGGCACTCTCCAGGCGGAGGTCTTTGTACACACCCCCCTGGACGATCCCAAAGAGGGTCTGTGCAGTAGAGACAGGTTTCAAACCTGCCTCTACGCACCGCCTGGCCCACCTGTTAGTCCTGAGCATGGCCTGGCGGGTCTCCTCCCGGGGACAGGGATAGGTTACGCAGTGGTCAAGGGGCATGGCAATATCACTACCCAGGGAAGATTGTATCTCCATTACCTTCTCAGGACTGAGGAAGACCCTCTCTCCCGTGAAAGGGGAGCAAAACTCTACGCCCTCCTCCGAGACCCGGCTCAGGCCGTTGCGGGAGAATATCTGAAAGCCGCCGCTATCGGTCACTATAGTCCTGGACCATCCCATGAAGCGGTGGAGACCACCCATCCCCTTTACCACCGCCTCCCCTGGTCTGAGGGCCAGGTGGTAGGCGTTGCATATGATAGCCTCTGCCCCTATCTCACGGAGCTGTTTTGGCGTCAAGGTCTTCACCGTAGCCTGGGTAGCCACTGGCATGAAGAGGGGCGTCTTGACTTTCCCGTGGGGGGTCTCCATCTCCCCACAACGGGCCCTCGTCTCCCTATCGGCACCTAGAATCTTGAACCTCAAAACACGTCCCTTCTTTATACGCCCGTAGGGGCGAACCTATGTGTTCGCCCAACTAAAGGGCAGACACGCAGGCCCTGGTGGCGGAGCACCAGGGCTATAGCATTGGGGCTCTGCCCCCAATGCTGCCCCTACTCATAAATTTTTACAAATTCCACACCCGGGTAATATTTTTTAAGCACCTCCTGCCAGGTGGAGCCATTCTTGGCCATCGTCCCTGCCCCATACTGGCACAGGCCCACGCCGTGGCCCCAGCCATTGCCAGAGAATTTTATCATCTTGCCCTTATCTGCGGCCTCAAAGGCAGTACTCAACAGATGGTTGGGCCCCAACAGCAGGCGGAACTCATTGGCATTCATCTTGTAACTCCCGCTGGCGTATTTGATTTCCACCTGGGAGGCATGTCTACCAGGCCCCCTCCCCTGGGGACTTACCTCCCATATCTCTTTCAGAGAAGGATACGCCTTTCTGAGGTCTTTTTCCAGTTCCTGTTTGGAAATCTCCCGATTCCACTGATAATATTTGGAGTCCTTACAATAATCACATTTCACTCCCTTTAAAGGTGGTATGCCGTCCTTACCGAAGACCAGGTTGGCATCTTCCGTATGCCCCCCACAGGTGCTGTGGAAATAGGCCGGGAAGAGGTCCTTTTTGTAGAGCATGACAACCCCCCTGGTCTGCGACACTATCTGTCTGAGGGCTGGGGTCTCCCTTGCGGTACCCTTATAGGCCAGGTGGAGGGGGCCAAGGCTTACCCCATTCCCCTTGAGGTGGAGGGCGAACGTCCTGGCGGTGATGGCCTGGGCCTTCAGGGCCTCCGGCTCCCAATGGTTGGGCATCTCGCTCCCCACTACGCCCAGGATGTAACTCTCCACGTCCAGCTTATCTATCGCCGTTAGACCCTCTTTGGGGCCTTTTAACAGGTGGATTTCTCCACGATAATTCGTGCCTTCCAGTTCCAGGGTACCGTCTACCTGGGCCACTACCCTCACCCCGTTCGTTCCCAGTTTTATGCCTCCCAGGGCCAACTGCCCCTGGTTCAGGGTAACGGGGGTACTGGGGAGGGACGCACCTTCCCGCAGGCTCGTACCGTTCTTAAGGTCTAAGATCCTATAAGGAGAATGCACTGCTAGACGGACCGTACTGGCCTCCTTTAAAAGGGTTACCTCCATATCCGGCGGCTCCTGCCATCTGGCCTCGGAGCGGTAGACCGGCCTGCCACAGGAGGAGAGACAGAATAAAATAAGAATACAGAATACAGAATTCAGAATACAGGATTCAGAATATAAAAACCCGACTACTCCTGTCTCCTGAATTCTGAACCCTGAATTCCGAATTCCCAGTAAGTATAATATCTCCTGCAAAGATTTCAAATCCGTTCTCATCTCCCCAGCATCTCTCCTACCGAATACCCAGCTAATACCACGTTAAACGGCAACCTTTTCTACCCTCACCTCTTCTAAAAAGGGGGCTTCCCGCCAGCCCTGGACTATCACAGTGACGGCAGGTTGACCCTTTTCACGGTTCTTCAGGGAGACCTTTCTACTCCACTCGTTAAACGTTTTTTCCCCTTCAACCCGAAAGATAATAAGGGCGTCCTCTGGAATCTTTGACTCCATTTCAGGATGCTTCATTAAATATTTCTGAAATTCTGAGGACAACATTGCAACTAACTTACTGTAAGGCTTCATGCACTCACCTACCTTTAAAATCCTTTATGTACGATTTCCAATTATTGTTTATATCCCAATCTGCCAGGGCCACTGCACTAGTGAAACTTAATCCCAATGGAATCTTTTCCTTTCGGCCGTCCAAATAGAATCTGTCAACATGTGCAGAACCGTGGGATGCATCGTAACGGATTATAGGCATCCACTGGTTGTTAACTAACACTTCTATTTGAACTGCGAAAGCCGCAACCTTTCCTTTTTCTCTCTCGTGGTAATGTCTTTTTCTAACTCCGTCTTCAAGAATAACCACATACTCTACTTTCTTCTTCCCTGGCACACTTGCTCCATTCTTAAGCCTTCATTATGGGTCTCCGCAATCACCTCTGTACAGATACTTAGTCGTCGGGGCATAGCGTTCGTACTCGCTGAAGATACAGCCGCAGTAGGACTGGAGGTAGAGACAGCGTTTCCTGGCCATAGCGTGGCTCTCTTCGTAGAGGTGGCGATAGTCCATATAGTGAAAGGGGACGCCTGTCAGGCGTGCGGCCTCCTCTGCGGCCCTCTTGACGAGTTCGTGTTTCTGGTGGGTGCTGAAGAGGAGGGCGGTGCTAAAGGCGTCAAAGCCATGCCCCTTTGCGTATCTTGCGGTGGATAGTAATCTCATGCGATAGCAGTCCTCACACCTCTTGGGGGCCTCACGGTCTACGGTACTGAGGAATTCTTCCAGCCCGTAGTCTTCGCAATAGTGTATGGGGAGGGAGGACCCCCCGGTGGACTCGTAGACCTTCACGGCCTTGAGTCTCCTGCGGAATTCCAGTAGTGGATGGATGTTGGGGTTGTAAAAGTAGCCCTCTATCTCTAGCCCGTTGGCCCTCAGTTCCTCCATCGGGGCACAGACGCAGGGGGCACAGCAGATATGTAAAAGGAGCTTCATCTTTGTCCTGGCAAAAAAGAGAGTTGCCTTTCCTCCACAGGGGTCTTAGGGAGTCCAAGGTAACTGTGGGCCTTATCTGTGGCCTTACGGCCCTTAGGGGTACGGAGAATGAAGCCTGCCTTGAGCAAAAAGGGTTCTACCATGTCCACCAGGGTATCCGTCTCTTCCTGCAGGACGGCCGCAATGGCCTCCAGCCCAACCGGGCCCCCTTTGTAATGGATTATCACGGTCTCCAGGAATTTCTTGTCCAGGGTGGTAAGGCCCTCCCCATCAATCCCTTCCAGTTCCAGGGCCTCCTGGGTCACGGGCCTGGTTATCACCCCGGCGTGTCTTACCTGTGCATAGTCCCTCACCCTCCTCAGGATGCGGTTGGCTATCCTCGGGGTACCTCTACTGCGTCTGGCAATCTCCACCACCCCTTCCTCATCCACAGGCACCTGGAGGAGGGCGGCCGAGCGCCTGACCACCTGGCATAGTTCTTCCATCGTGTAAAAGTCCAGGGCCCTCTGTATGCCGAACCTCTCCCGCAGGGGCGAGGAGATGAGCCCCGCACGGGTGGTGGCCCCTACGAGGGTGAATTTTTCAAGTCTACTGCGGTAGCTCCTGGCGTGGCTCCCCTTATCAAAGACTATGCTGATGGCAAAGTCCTCCACGGCGGAGTACAGGTACTCTTCCACGGTCTTGGGCAACCTGTGGATTTCGTCTATGAAAAACACGTCACCCTTTTTGAGGTGGGTGAGGATGCCGATGAGGTCTCCCCCCTTTTCCAGGGCGGGGCCCGAGGTAGTGACTATCCCTACGTCCATCTCTCTGGCTATTATATGGGCAAGGGTGGTCTTCCCCAGGCCCGGGGGACCGTAAAGGAGGACGTGGTCAACGGCGTCCCCCCTTTTCTTTGCGGCCTCAATGGCGATACCCAGGGACTCCACCACCTGGCCCTGGCCAATATATTCAGCAAGCCTCCTGGGCCGCAGGTTCAGG
>DATETB010000043.1:0-3522 GCA_035283825.1 Candidatus Brocadiales bacterium
GTATGCCAGGCGGCTGGGAGTGGCTGGTTATCCTGATTGTGGCCCTCCTTATCTTTGGCAAGCGTCTCCCCGAGGTGATGCGTTCTGTAGGTAAGGGCATCGTGGAGTTCAAAAAGGGCCTCAAAGGGGTTGAGGACGAGGTGGAAAAGTCCTCAGAACCTAAGAAGATTGAATCTGGCCCGTCCGAAAAGAAAGGTTAAACCATGTCACATGATCACAAGAGAGACTTCTTGAAGTGGAGTAGTAAGAAGGCTAATAAAGGCCGCAAACCCAATCGTGGGGTACGTGTAGGAAGACGGACCAAGTAGGGGCGTATTGTTCGCTACGGCGAATCTGCCTAAGGCACGACAATACGCCTCCTACAACAGGGCACTGTCTTTCAATATTGGTCTACAGGCACTGCCTGGTCTTCCTCTGCCCCCCCCCTTAACTCATATCCCTTGTTCTTAGCCCCCGTCTCTATCCTCTAATCCCTGACCATTGCCTTCCCACAGGGACAGGATGGTGCCGGAGGTGGGAGTTGAACCCACACGGGCTTTTGGCCCACGAGATTTTGAGTCTCGCGCGTCTGCCAATTCCACCACTCCGGCAACCTCGCAAGCTAAAGCCTGCGGCTACACATCAATTCCTAAAACAATCTGTAATGCCGTCTCCTGGCCCTGGGCGGGCCCAGGATTTCGCTCAGGACTACGGCCTTCTGTAGTTCATCCCTGGGCAGGGTCTTTACTAGAGGTGCCTTGGGCAAAGGCAAAGTAATCTCATGTGCAGCACTTACCCCTGGTGGTTGCGGTCCTGCTCCCCCTGTTAAAATGGGTTGAGATACAGGTGGCGACTCCTTCGGGACCTTCATTTTAAGGTGTTTGGGGCGTCTCTTAGTAGGTCTTTCCTCTACAATGACTATCTCCGGCCTCTCCTCTAGCACCATACCCTCCAGCATCTTCTTGAACTCTTCCATAAGAGTAGAGGGTCTCTCCTGAGGGGTTACCTCTTCCTTCCCTTCCCCCTCGTTCTGGCCCAGGGCAGTCCCCTTACTAAACCTCCGGATGAGCCATTTTATCAGGCTACCGCCAAACAGGAGGAGGAGGAAAACTAACCAGATTATAAGGTTTATGTCTATCTTTCTTTCCATAATCAGAAACCCACGCAGGCTAAAGTTCGCCGCAGGCGAATCTGTTCGCCACAAAAATTGGCGAATCCGCAATTCACTAACCCCGTACAGATACGGTGCGGTGCGAATCCGCCGATCTCTTTGGCGGACCTCAGGCGTGACCTGCGGCTACTACTGCTTATTCGTGCGAGACAAGCTCGCACGCTACATAACAAAGGTATCTAGGTATGAGACACGTCACCACCGGGGCCTTTGGAGATGGATTTACGCATCTCGGTATCGGCCTGGATGTTCCTGAGTTGATAGTAATCCATTACGCCGAGGTGTCCATCCCTGAAGGCCTGGGAGATGGCCTTGGGTACCTCGGCCTCTGCCAGGACTACCTTTGCCCTGTTTTCCTCCACCAGGGCCTTCATCTCCTGCTCTTTGGCCACTGCCATGGCCCTCCGCTTCTCTGCCTCGGCCTGAGCCACCCGTTTATCGGCCTCGGCCTGGTCTGTCTGGAGCCTCGCCCCGATATTATCTCCCACGTCTACGTCCGCAATGTCTATGGATAGTATCTCAAAGGCCGTGCCGGCGTCCAGCCCCTTCTGGAGTACCTGTTTGGAGATTAAATCCGGGTGCTCAAGCACGTGTTTATGGGTGGAGGCCGCGCCTATGCTTGAGACGATGCCCTCACCTACCCTGGCGATGACCGTTTCTTCCCTCGCCCCTCCGACCAGGCGCTGCATGTTGGTCCTTACGGTTACCCTTGCCTTGACCTTTAGCTGTATGCCGTCCTTGGCCACCCCGTCTATGGTATCCCGTCCCCTTTTGGGGTCGGGGCAGTCAATAATCTTGGGGGTGACGCTGGTTCTGACGGCGTCCAGTACGTCTCTGCCTGCCAGGTCAATGGCGCAGGCCTGGTTGAAGCCCAGGTCCAGGTTGGCCTTGTTGGCGGCTATTAGGGCCCTCACTACATTAGAGACGTTTCCCCCGGCCAGGTAATGGGCCTCCAGCAAGGGGGTGTCTATATCCATCCCTGCCTTCTTGGCCATAATCCTGGAATCTACTATTACCCTGGCGTTAACCCTCCTGAAGGTCATCCCTACCAGTTGTACGAGGGATATTGGGGCGCCAGAGGCCAGGGCCTGGATGTACAGCCAGCCGTATTTAAAGAGCATCAGGAGGAAGATAAACAGGATAAGGGCGACAAATATAACGGCCACTGTAGTGAGTTGTTTGGGTATCAGAAGTGGTAATTTTTCCATGATTTCACCTTTCTTATATGTAGCCGCAGGTCACGCCCGAGGCGGATTCGCCTTTGGCGAACTTTAGCCTGCGTTAATTAGAAATTACGCAACCTAAAGGCTTCGGCCGTGAGCTCAGCCGAACGGTTGCGGCTACTTTATATTCCTCTTAAATAGGTTTCACAACGACCTTATTCCCCTTTACCTCTATTACCTTAATCCTTGTACTGGGGGCGACCATCTCTCCCCTGCTTAAGACGTCCACCCGTCTTCCGTCTATCTGGGCGATACCCGACGGGCGCAGGGGGGTAACGGTAACCCCTTCCTTTTCCAGGAGACCCTCAAACCCTCCTGAGGCCGAAAAACCCTCCTCGGAGGCCGTAATGGCAAACATCCTGGAGGTCGCCCGATACCAGAGTATAACAAATAACGGGACAGAAAGTATGCTCGTAACAAGCAGGACGTTCCCCAGGGTCTTTTCCCCTGCCTGATAGGCAAGGTATATGCTCCCCGCTACACAAAAGGTACCGCATATCCCTATAATCATACCAGGGAGCAGTATCTCTGCAAAGACGGCCAGGAGGCCAAGGACATAGAGTATGATTATTTCTGTATGGCTCATGCTGGTCTGACAACTACCCTGTTACCTCTAACCTCCACAATCTCTACCTTTTGCCCTCCCTCCACAAATTCTCCCTGCGTAACCACGTCCAGCACCTCCCCATTGAATTCCGCCCTGCCAGAGGGTCTGAGGGTGCTCAGTGCATAGCCGCGCCGCCCAACTAGTCCAACCGTGGGGATGGCAAGGGTGGTGCCAAAACCCAGTTCCGCCTCCTCAGAGGCACTGAGTACTAACCGCCCAAAGAGTGGCATACCGGGGAGATACCTTACCATAAGGGCTATCACCAGAAGGCTTACTGTCATACTGGAAAATATCTTTAAGAGGTTACCCCTGAGTTCCTCATAGTGATAGGGGGTCTGGGGTACCACGAAGTCCTGGAAGGCCAGCGTGGTCCCCATGAGCATGAGGAGGATACCTGTTATCCCGGCGATACCAAAGCCAGGTAGCAGAAATATCTCTACGGCGAGCAGCATTACCCCTAGCATGAACAGGAGCATCTCTGGTGCCTCTGCCAGGCCCACCATATACTTGCTAAGGAATACCGTAGCAAGGCATGAGATACC
>DATETB010000044.1:0-2211 GCA_035283825.1 Candidatus Brocadiales bacterium
GAGGTAGTAGAGGCCGACATCACGGAAATCCTGGAGGAGGAGATTAACACCATCCAGGGGATTAAGAACCTCACCTCCAGCAGTTCCGAAGGCGTCTCCCTGATAATAGTAGAATTTGAACTGGGGAAGGATATTGACGCCGCGGCCCAGGACGTCAGGGACAAGGTATCCCTGGCCATGGAGAAACTCCCCAGGGGTCTAGAGAACCCGATTGTAGAAAAGGAAGACCCCCAGTCCAGACCCATGATATGGCTGGCAGTAACAGGGGATAGGCACATCAAAGAGTTGAGCGATTACGGGCATTACGACCTGAAGCCTAAATTTGAGACCCTGGAGGGGGTTGGGTCTATCGTGGAGGGGGCCTTCAGGAAGAAGGCCATGAGGATATGGCTGGACACCACTAGCCTTGAGGCCCATCAACTCACCGTGGCGGACGTCGTGAAGGCCCTTAAGGAAAAGCATATAGAGGTGCCGGGGGGCAAGATGGAGGGGGCGGCCATGGAGTTTTCCATAAGGACTGAGGGGGAGCTCCAGACTGCAGAGGAGTTTAACCGCCTGATTATTGACTACCGTGGCGGGGCGCCTATCAGGTTAGGGGACGTGGGTTTTGCAGAGGCGGGCATGGAAGACCGCAAGATGACGGGAAGGTACCGTTTTGAGCCTGGAGTCATTGAGCCTTCCGTGGGGCTGGGCGTAAGGCGCCAATCCGGCGCCAACACCGTGGCCGTGTCTGATAGGGTAAATAGGGTCTACGAGAACATAAAAGATTCCCTTAAAGAGAGGGTCAAGATGGACGTGGCCGTGGACCGCTCCGTGTACATAAGGGCCTCCATCCAGGACATGCAGCTTTCCCTTATCATCGCCGTCCTCCTGACGGCACTGAGCGTAGTCCTGTTCCTGAGGAGCTGGTTGAGCACCCTCTTCATATCCCTGGCGATACCCACCTCCTTTATGGGCACCTTTGCGGTAATGTACTTCCTGGGTTTTACCTTAAATAGCATGACCCTCCTGGCCCTGAGCCTTGCGGCTGGGGAGGTGGTGGACGACGCCATAATCGTACTGGAGAACATATTCCGCCGCAGGGAGGGGGGGGAAGACCTGCTGACCGCCTCCAGGGAAGGCACCAGCCAGGTGGCCTTTGCGGCCCTTGCCTCTACCATAAGTACCGCCGCCGTCTTCATCCCCGTGGCCTTCATGAGCGGTGTGGCAGGGCGGTTCTTTTATGAATTCGGTATCACCGTGGCTGCCTCTGTGCTCATATCCCTGTTCGTAGCACTTACCCTCACACCTATGTTATGTGCAAGATGGCTGAGGCTTCCAGGGAAGAACCCCGTGTATAGGGCCCTGGAGTGGGCCTTCCTCAGGCTAGAGGGGGCGTATCAAAGGGTCTTGTTGTGGGTCCTACGTTTCAGGTACATAGTGGTGATTATAGCGGTGGTGAGCTTTGTGGGGGGGTACTTCCTGTGGTGGGGGTTAGGAAAGGAGCTGATAACCTCTGCAGATGAAGGGCAGTTTATGGTCATGGTAAAGACCCCCGTGGGCTCCTCCCTTGACTATACGGATAGCGTTATGAGGGAGGTAGAGAGGGTATTGGACGGCCTGCCAGAGACAAAGTCTTACTTTGCCGCCTCGGGATTTGGGGGCGGGGCAGAGATGACCAACAGGGGTATCGTCTTCGTCCACATGACCTCTCTATGGCAAAGGGCAAGGTCTCAGAAGGAGGTGATTAATCATCTCCGTAAGGAGTTTGCCAAACTCCCAGGATTCCTGGCAATCCCCCTGGAATTCGGCGAGGCCTTCGGGGCAAAGAGGGGCGTACCCCTGGAGTTCAGCGTCTCCGGACCAGACCTGGACACGCTCACCTATCTTACCCGTGAATTCACTACCCGACTCAAGGCCATAAAGGGCATTATTGACGTGGACTCTGACCTTGAACTGGGGCGCCCCACCGTCAGGGTCTCCATTAACAGGGATAAGGCCGCAGACCTCGGGGTAGACGTGGCCACGGTCGGAGACACCATAAGGACCCTTATGGGCGGACTGGAGGTCGGTAAGTATAAGAGTGAAGGCAAGCGTTACGACGTCATCGTGAGGCTTTCAGAACCCCAGAGGGAGACTGCCCTGGACATCCTGAGGCCCATGGTAAAGAACGTTCGGGGAGAACTGATAGGGTTAAACGACATTGTTACCGTGGAAGAATACAAGGGACTC
>DATETB010000045.1:0-3888 GCA_035283825.1 Candidatus Brocadiales bacterium
CTTCCTGGTGTTGCCAAAGAGTAGTACCCTCACTTTTTATTGACGCCTGGCTACCTTCAGGGGATGGTGAAACCCTAACCGGTTCCGCTCTGCCGTAAAGCGTTTGTATATACCCTCTGCGTCCAGACCCAGCCCGCCGAGCAGTAGCTCCCTGGGACCCTGCTCAATGAAACGGTCCGGGATGCCCGCCCTGCGTATCTTGCTGGTGTCTCCGCCTTCCTCGCAAACCATCTCCAGGACGGCTGAGCCAAAACCTCCCGACAGGGTGTGGTCTTCCACGGTGAGTACAAACGGGTGTTCTCTCAGGGCCTCAAGTATTGCGGTCTTGTCCAGTGGCTTGGCAAAGCGGGCGTTAATAACGGCGGCACTAATCCCCTCTGCACCAAGCCTCTCTGCCGCCATGCAGGCAGGATAGACCATGGCCCCATAAGCCAGGATGACCCCCTCAGAACCCTCTTTCAACACCTCCGCCTCTCCTATAGAGAAGGGTCTTGAAGGCAGTTCCATCTCCTCATCGGGTACGTTGTCCTTTGGGTAGCGTATGGCCGTGGGGCGGTTGGATTCTACCGCCAGCCTTAGCATCTGTTTTAACTCCCGTCCGTCCTTTGGGGCCATAAGGATAATGCCTGGGAGGTGTCTGAGGTAGGCGATGTCAAAGACCCCGTGGTGGGTGGGCCCGTCGTTGCCCACCAGCCCGGCCCTGTCCATGCAGAAGACTACGGCGTTGTCCCTCTCCTGGAGGCAGACGTCATGGAAGACCTGGTCATAGGCCCGTTGCAAGAACGTAGAATATATGGCCGCCACGGGTTTCAGGCCGGTGGACACCAGTCCATTAGCCAGACCCACGGCATGTTGCTCGCATATCCCCACGTCAAAGTACCTCTCCGGGAATTTTTCCTTAAACATGGTCAGCCCGGTACCATCTGGCATGGCCGCAGTGATGGCGACTAGCTTAGGGTTAGTTTGGGCTAATTCGGCCAGGGTCTGGCCAAAGACCTTTGTGTAAGAGGTCTTGGGGGCTTTAGTAGCCTTCGGGGACTCTACTATCTTTCCGTTGCAGAGTTGGAATGACCCGGCACTGTGGAACTGGGTGGGGTTTTGGGAGGCTGGTTCAAACCCCTTCCCCTTCTGGGTAATGGTATGGAGGAGCACAGGCCCAGGGAGGTGTTTTATACGGTTTATGGTGCTAATGAGTAGTGGGATGTTATGGCCATCCACTGGACCGTAGTACTGGAAGCCTAGGTCGGCAAATATCTGCCCGGGGGTCATCCCCCTCTTTATGGCCTCTAAAAGGTGTTCCAGGACGTTCTCCACGGGTCTTCCCAGGATGGGGAGGATATTGAGGAGGTGGTGTACCTCCTTCTTTAGGTCGGTATAGAGGGGGAAGGTGCGGAGTTGGATAAAGTGCTTGGAGAAGGCTCCAACTGTCTCAGATATGGCCAGTTTATTATCGTTAAGGACTACCAGGATGTTCTTCTTCAAATCCCCTGCGTGGTTCAGGGCCTCCAGGGACATCCCGGCCCCGATACCACCGTCCCCCACCACTACCACTATCTTTCGCTCTTTACCCTGGAGGGCGTCACCGCAAGACAGGCCCAGGGAGGAAGAGAGGGCGTTTCCGCTGTGGCCGCAGGTAAATGGGTCGTAAAGGGGGCTCTCCTTCCTATCCGGGAAACCTCTTAACCCCCTGTGTTGACGGAGCGTCTGAAAGGCCTCTCTCCGGCCGGTTAGGAGCTTGTGTACGTAGCACTGGTGGCCCACGTCCCACGTCAACCGGTCTACCTTGAAGTTGAGGCAGTAATGGAGGGCTATGGTCAGCTCCACCACCCCAAGGTTAGAAGATAGATGGCCAGGGTTTTTTGAGACGACCTCTATAATGGTCTCTCGTATCTCCTCCGCTAACCTGGGGAGTTCTTCCATGGACAGACACTTCAAATCCTCCGGGCCATTTATCTTGTCTAGAAGTCTTGTCATATTTTTCCCTCTATCAGGCCTTTGGGTCTCGCAGGCTAAAGCCTGCGGCTACAACCTGAGCCGATTTGGCAATATATTCTAATACCCATTTCGTATTTTGCAAGGAGATTGTCTGGGAGCCCGTGCGGTATAAAGGCGTAGCTGTTTTCTCTCAAAGGAGTTACGGTAGTCTTGAAGTTGCCCATTAGTTGCTGTCGTGGAGTACGAGTCTCTTAATTTCCAGCGCCTTTCCGGTGTAGGAGTCTATAGTAATGATAGCCCCGCTCATCCGCACGTCTTTTTCTGCAACGTCAAAGCGGGTGGGCATCTGGGTAATAATGGCCTTGAGCACCTTATCAATATCCCTCCCCAGTACAGACTTATAAGGCCCTGTCATGCCCAGGTCTGTAATGTAGGCGGTGCCATTAGGTAGTATCCTTTCGTCGGCCGTCTGGACGTGGGTATGGGTGCCTACCACTGCACTTACTCTGCCATCCAGGTACCATCCCATGGCAATCTTTTCAGAGGTAGCCTCGGCATGGATATCTACGATGATGACCTTTGCCTTTTTGGAGAGTTCCTTCAGTACCTCGTCCACGGCCCGGAAGGGGCAATCTATTGGTTGCATGAATACCCTCCCCAGGAGGTTTATTACCCCTACGGGGATACCCGCTTGGCTCTCTACCACCGTCCAGCCTTTACCCAGGGCCATTGGAGAATAGTTAGTCGGTCTGAGGACCCGTGGTTCTGTCTCCAGGAGTTGTGTAATCTCTTTCTTTTTCCATACGTGGTCTCCTGTGGTTATTACGTCCAGGCCGCAGGCGAAGAGCTTTTTGGCCACCTCCGGGGTGATTCCAGAACCTCCGGAGGCATTTTCTCCATTTGCTACGACAAAGTGTATGCCTTCTTTTTGAATGAAGACAGGCAGTTGTTTTTCCAAAACCTCCCTTCCTGGTCTGCCAACGACGTCTCCCAGGACGAGGGTCTTAAATATCATATAGGGGCTCTGCGTTTCTTAGAGAGGAGTCCACAGGTCAATCTCTTTAGACGGTTTTCTTCTTCAGCTTGGCAATTAACTGCTTTTCTACCTCTGGAGGGACAAATTTACTTACGTCCCCTCCAAGGCTTGCCGCCTCCTTTATTAACCTGGAGTTAAGAAAGGAGTATTGCTCGCTTGTCATGACGAAGACCGTTTCCAGGTCGTTCCTGAGGACGCGGTTGGTAAGGGCACGTTGAAACTCCTCCTCAAAGTCGGAGACGGTCCGTATGCCCCTGAGGATGCTTTTCGCATGCTGTCCCTGCACGTAATCTACCAGCATCCCCTTAAAGGCGTCCACTTTTACGTTTTTGAGGTGTTGGGTGTGTTTCTGTATCATCTGCTTCCGTTCTGCCACGGTAAAGAGGGGTGTTTTAAAGGGGTTTTCACCTATGGCCACTATCAGCTCGTCAAATACCTTGCTGCCCCTCTCAATGAGGTCTAGATGGCCGTAGGTCAGGGGGTCAAAAGTACCTGGATAAATTGCCTTGGTCATATAAGTTCTCTCCTACGGAGACTGAGCAAAGGAGAACGTCTGCCCAACGGGCCTTTGAATGCCTACGGGCATGATATTGAACCCAAAGGAGGTGTTCTTGTTTACTGCGTCATGAATTAGAAAAAGCGTGCCAGTAAAGTCGTGAGAACGCCTGCCTAGACTTATTGAGGTGGCAAGGCTCCGGGCATCTTTAGCGGCCCCCGTGAAACCCCGTGGTTTGAAATCATACGCCTCTCCAAAGGTTAGGCTCCATTTTTCTTTTACCACCAAATTTGTACTTGCTAGCACAGTGGAACTAGTATCCCTGATGAAGCGGTACCCCAGGAACTGGTACCACTTGGGTGAGTTTTGAAAGGTTATGCCAACGTTATAGAAGTCAAATCTGCGTTTGTCTAGATTAAAC
>DATETB010000046.1:0-18422 GCA_035283825.1 Candidatus Brocadiales bacterium
GGCCGTTGGTGGCAACGCCTATCACGAACCCGAGCTCGCAGGCGTATCTCAGGATGTGGGCAAAGTCTTTATGGAGCGTCGGCTCCCCGCCAGTGATGACCAGGCTGAGGGCCTTCATCCCCTTCAGGTCTTCCAGGAGCAGGCAGAGTTCCTCGGTAGAGAGTTCGCCTTCCAGGGGTTCCCCTGCCCCCACGTAGCAGTGTCTGCACCTGAGGTTACACTTCCGTGTTAGCTCTATCCATACTATTAAAGGGGCGTTGAGATGAAAATCCGTATCTATCTGGATGGTCTCCAGCCTGTACCTCGCGATGTCTTCGTGGCTGACATCGTCTACCAGCAGGGGCGCTACTTCGTGGGCATAGAGACCCATCCTCCCGTCAGGGAAGGAGACCGTACAGCCAAAGGATTCTCTGTTGTATCTCAGCCTCCCCATCTATTCCTCCACGAAAGAAACCGAGGGCCACTTGGGGTAACGTAGAAAATGGGCGGTAAACGATTAACCCGCCAGACCGACTAGTACGGATGCGGGGGCTATCTTGCCCTCCACCAGTTCTATCACCAACTGTTTAGGCTCAACTCCAGCCTTACTGCACAACTAGTGTAACTTCTCCTGCTGTTCAGGGGTTAACTCTATTGCGAAGACCCCTGGCTTTGGTGGCTTACCGGGCTTCCCGTAGAGCATGTGCTTAAATTTTCTTTCCTCTGGCATGGTTCCTTGACCTCCTTTTGTCCTTGTTCCTGTGGCCCTCAGTTTCTGAGGGGATGAAGATACCATTCCATACAGTCTTTTCTAGTACAAAAATATTCTTATTTTGTAGTAGAATTGATACTAAATAGTGGGTATAATACTTATTTGTGGTTTTTATATGAGAATATAGGAACCGGTTTGCCCCCACATAGGGAAGCACGTGCCAGCGACCTCCTTTCCTGAGCATACCTTGTCCGTAGAGGTGGAGAGGACATGGAGACACACAAGGCTATAGCTCTAGCGGTAAAACCCATTGGGGTTAAGGCCTATGCAGGTGCTGTGGGGTGTTCCACTGGCTATGTCTATAAGATGATGAGACCGTGTCCCACCCCCGATAACCCCAGCACCACCGGCGAGGCGAATTTCCTGGACAAGGTCCACGCTATCCTTGCCGAGTGGATAAAGGGGGGCATAGACCCCAAGCCCCTCCTTGAGCAGATATGTGGCAGATATGGCTACGGGGTATATGAGCAGAATCTTATCTTCTCAAGGCCCGACGAGACCCTCTCCCAGCTCACGCAGTTTAATATCTGTGCGGGGGAGTGCACGGCCCGCATCCTTAAGGCCATAAACAACGGGACTACTACGGAGAAGGAATCCGAGGAGATTGAGAAGTACCTCCTACACGTGGAATCGTTGATAAATACCCTAAGGTATTCAAACAAAAGATATGGAGAAACTCATCAGGAAGGGAAAACATATAGGGTCTGAAGTCTTAAACCAGGGTTCTAAATCCTCTTGAACCCTGAGGAGGGAGGAGGCACGCTAATGGTTCAGAAAAGGGATAAAATAGTATTTAACGGGATAGTTGCCGAGAAAGGGATACCTCTTGCACCCCCAATAGATTATGAACTCTTCCAGAAAAGGCTCGTGGAGGGTCTTGAGACGCCCAAGGCCAAACCTTTGGCAGATGCACTGTCCGCATACCTGGCGTCTATTCAGAGGGCACACTTCCTCTTTCCAACGCCTAATTTGAACAACCCAGGGCAGGTGGGATGGGCCCTATTGCTTTATCCAGGAAATGAGGAAAACCGTAAGATAGCCCGGGCCTTAGCACCCCTGGTAGAGCTTCGTAAGGGCAAGGTGGTCTTCTGTGATGCCCCTCCAGATACTAACTGGATAAACAATAACTATACTTACAGACCCGAAAAGGAAAGGCCCTACTATATACTACTGGCTGGAAGTCCCCAACAGTTACCCTTTGACTTTCAGTATTCTCTGGACGTTAATGCGGCCGTGGGGAGATTGGCCCTGGATAGGGTGGAAGACTATGCCGCTTACGCAGAGAAGGTCGTATCTTTTGAGAAAGACGGCTCAAGACAGGTGGACAAGAGGGCACTGTTCTTTGCCACAGAACATGGAGAGGAGGACGCCACTGCCCAAAGCAAACGCTATATTGCAGACCCATTGGCTAAGATGCTTAAAGGTAAGCACATCCCTGTAAACTATATAGAAGGTAAGAGCGCCACCTTTGAAAGGCTAAGCGAATCATTGGTTCAGGAGTCCTCGGAGACGTCCCCGGCCCTGGTTTTCACCGTCTCTCATGGCAACGCGGTAGATGGAGGGGCAAAGAATGAAGAAAAAAGGTGGCAAGAACAAGGGGCCCTTGTGTGCCAGGATAGCCGTATTTTTGCCGCCCACGATGTGCCTGACGGCAAATTCTTACACGGAAGTATCTTCATTGGATATGCCTGTTTTAGTGCAGGGTCCTCAAGCCGTAGCGACTTCCTCCACTGGATGCCTGACGATGCCGACTTCAAACCTATTAAAGAGGGCTTAGCCTGTTGTCTGCCGCAAGAGGACTATGTTGCCGCCTTACCTAAACGGCTACTTGCCCACCCGGAAGGGCCACTGGCCTTCATAGGACACATAGAGGTCCTGATAGTAGAGAGCTTCGCCGATGCTAACCTTAACGCCGGGGCATCCGCTTCACGTCTGGGTCCTCTTAAACAACTGATAGATGACCTTACTGGAGGGGCCACTGTCGGCTATGCCGTAAGAGGGGTGAACGAGGCTTACTCTAGGGCTAATGCAGAGATTGCCACACTAGAAGACAAACTTCAATATCACCGAAGCAGGGGGGAGAAAGTCCCCGAAGGGGCATCCATAAGCCTGGTTAATAATTTTATCCTGCGCAACGATTCACAAAACTACATCATTCTAGGCGACCCCGCCGTACGGGCAAAATATGCGCGGTGAGGCGGGTTACCCTGCCCCCGTAAAACCTTCTCCCTGATGAGGGCGGTCCATCCCCGAAGAATCCCCCCTTGGCGGACATACCTCCCCCCTCCCCCCTGCTACCACACTTAACTAAAAAACCTACCTCAGCTTTACATATTGACAAATCTTATTTAGATGGTATACTTCTTGTTTTGACCTTTTAGTCAGGCATCCTACTAATGGAAAACTACTACAAGTTGGTTGAAAAGTTAGCTAATCAGGCGGGAGGACACTACCGCCTCAGCACTGCCCTAATAAAGCGGATTAGGCAGTTAGTAAAGGGGCTTTCTTCTTTCAGGTCCGAGCCTGTAAATCCGGTAAATACCGCCTTTGAGGAATTTCTTAGCGGCAGACTACAGATTATAGAGAAGCCAGAAGAGCTGACGGAAGGCAAGAAAAAGTAGACAGTAGAGGGGGATAACGCTTTCCCTGTCTACTGACACGAAAGGGATAGGAGTATGATTCAAGTAGAGCACCTCAGCAAGCGATTCGGGGATAAGACGGCAGTAGACGACATATCCTTCCGGGTGCATGAAGGGGAGATATTGGGTTTCCTGGGCCCTAATGGGGCCGGGAAGTCCACCACCATGCGCATCCTCACTGGTTTTTTACCAGCCACCTCCGGCACCGCACGGGTAGCAGGGTACGACGTGTTCACCGATTCTTTGAACGTGAGGAAACAGATAGGCTACCTTCCGGAAAACGTCCCCCTTTATCTTGATATGAGGGTAAATGAGTACCTGACGTTCAGGGCCCAGCTCAAGGGTGTGCCCAGGAAGGACAGGAGGGCCAGGATTCAGGAGTCCCTGGAGAAATGTGGTGTGGTAGAAGTACAGAACCAGATAGTGGGGACGCTCTCCAAGGGCTACCGCCAGAGGGTGGGACTGGCCGACACTATGGTCCACGACCCCAAGATACTCATCCTGGACGAGCCTACCATAGGGCTTGACCCCAACCAGATACGGCAGGTCAGGGCGCTGATAAAAGAATTAGGAAAGAAGCACACCATCCTGCTCTCCACCCATATCCTGCCTGAGGTAGAGATGATATGCGGCAGGGTAATTATCATTAATAACGGAAAACTGGTGGCCATGGACACCCCGGGCAATCTTACCTCAAAACTGAGGAGCGGGGCTACCATCCACCTGGAGGTTAAGGGCCCCTTGGGACGGATTAAGGCGGGCCTGGAAGGGATACCTGGGGTCCTCAACGTTAAAGGGGAAGACGAGGCGGTAGCGCCGACCGGTGCGAGGACTAAGACCCATCGTTTCGTCCTGGAGACAGATAAGGGCCGGGACGTTAGGGAGGAGGTCTTCCATGCCTTCGTAGAGAATAAAGAGAATAAATGGGTGCTCCTGGGGATGAAGAAAGAGGCAGTTACCCTAGAAGAGGTCTTCCACCAGATTACCACCAGAGAGGCGGAGGAGGCGGCAGGACCGCTCCCGCCGGCGGAGGGGCCTGCTCCCAAAGGGGGTATTAGGGAGACGGTGTCTGGCCTCCTCAAAAGAATAAAGGCTTAAAGGCTCAAGGGTTCAAGGGTTTAAGGGTTCAATATGACCAATTCAATCACTATCTTTAAAAGGGAGATGATTTCTTATTTCTACTCCCCCATTGCCTACATAGTAATAGCCGTGTTCCTTTTATCTTCCGGGTACTTTTTTGCACGGATACTGGCCCTCAGCCAGCAGGCCACCTTGATGTACAGCCTGGCCAATACCCAGGTAATACTCTCCATCCTTGCCCCTGTGATAACCATGAGGCTACTATCCGAGGAGGTTAAGTCTGGGACCATAGAGATGCTCATGACCGCCCCCGTAACAGACTTTGAGGTGGTATTTGGCAAATTCCTGGCCGCCCTGTGCCTCTATCTGGTAATGCTGGCGCCTACCCTGCTTTACGTGGTATTTCTTGGATGGGTGGGGGACCCAGATATGGGGCCTATCATATCCAGTTATATAGGACTGGCCCTTATGGGCGCCATGTTCGTCTCCATAGGGCTGCTCATGTCGGCCCTTACCAGAAACCAGATTGTGGCCGGCGTGCTGGGTATCGTTACCCTGGTAATCCTCTTCTATCTAGGCTTCGCCGTCTCGGGTACGGAGGGTTGGTATGTACCTGTCCTCCAGTACGTTGGTACCTATGACCACTGGGAGCCATTCACCAAGGGGCTGGTGGATACGAAGGACGTAATTTATTACGTGAGCATCACCGTCCTCTGTCTCTTTATCGCCGTAAGGACATTAGAAAGCAGTAAGTGGAGGTAGTAAGCCTTGGGAGTTAAAAAGGGATTTGACTTCAATCAACTATTCAGGAAAAAGGCGTTAATAGGGGCCAACGTGTTCCTTATGACCCTCATCGCCATAGGCATCTTCGGTATAGTAAGTTATCTTAACAGCCGGCATTACATGCGCATTGATTTCACCTCCACCGGGAGATTTTCCCTCTCCACCAAGACCAATAGCATCCTCAAGGGGCTGGATAAATCAGTAACGGTAACCGTCCTCTTTAACCCAACGGAACTCTTCTACGACAGGGTACTGGACATACTCAAGGAATACTCCTACGTCTCCAAGAACGTAAATCTGATACATATAGACCCCATCCGGAACCCCAGTCGTCTGCGGGAACTTACCCAGCGCGTAAAGGCCGAAGAGATACAGATTAACTCCGTGATATTTGAGTGCGGGGATAAGGTAAAACACGTGGGACAGGCCGACGTTATTGAGAGGAGATTCCCTTTCAAGTTTAAGGGGGAGGAGGCCTTCACCGCCGCCATCCTCAGCGTTACGCAAGCCGAACAGGAGGCCATCTTCTTCACCACCGGACACGGGGAGAGGGGACTGGAGGACTACGAGCCAGCAGGTTTCGCAGATATCGCCACCGCCCTCAAGCGGGACAACTACCGTCTAATACCCCTGGACCTCCTGACCAGGAAGGAGATACCCCAGAGCTGTAACATCCTGGTCATCGCAGGCCCCACCAGGGCCTTCACCTCAGAAGAGCTGGCCCTTATAAGAAATTATCTGGATGAAAAGAAGGGCAACCTCCTGGTACTGATGGAACCCGCCTTCGGCACTTACAGCCGTACGGGTCTGGAGGACCTGCTCAAGGAATACAACGTAGAGGTAAAGACCAATACCGTGGTCTACAACAAGGTACAACTCCCCTTCTACGGCCTGCAGACCGTGGCGGAGATATACGTCAACGAGGAGAGGTACCCTGACCACAAGATAACCGCTAACATGAAGACCCTTAACAGCGTCTTTTTCGGGGCGTGTGCAATAGAAGGCAAGCCACCTACCAAGGAGAGACCATTCCAGACGAGGAACCTGGCCATGGGACCCGACAACAGCTGGGGAGAGACCAGCGTAGGAGGGAGGGAAAAGCCTGAATTCAATCAGGATAAGGACCTCCCCGGGCCAATTACCATTGCCGTTACGACCGCCCCGGTGGATACCCAGGCCCAGGCCTCCATGGCCCACGGCACCATCCCGGAGGAAAAACCCTCTGCCAGCCCGCGGATTGCGGTCTTTGGCGACGTGGATTTTGCGGCCAACGAGTACTCCACCCACCCTGGCAATAGAGACATCTTCCTCAACACCCTTAACTGGTTGGCCCAGAAGGAGACCCAACTGGGTATCTCCGCTAAAGCCCCAGACGTCAGGAAGGCCGTCCTTGACCCCAAACAGATGAAACTCATCTACTTCATATCGGTATTAGGTCTTCCCGGTCTGGGTCTGGCCATGGGGGGTTACGTATGGTGGAGGCGGCGGAGGTAGTCAGCGATGCGTCCCAAAAATACTTTGATACTGCTGGGCGTAGCCGTTGTCCTCATCCTCTTCATCCAGCTCTACGAGAAGAAAAAGCCCTCCACCGACGAGTGGCAGCTCCAGCAAGTCAAGGTCTTTCCAGACTTTAAGCCGGACAGGGTGAGTCAGGTAGAGATAAAGAGGGAAGACGGGCCTTTCCTCGCCAAGAAGATAGAGGAAGGCAAATGGTTACTGGAAAAGCCCAGGCAGGTCAGGGCCGACGCCGCAGAGGTTAAGGGCCTTCTGGATGAACTGGAATTCCTGGGCAAGGTGGGGACCATCTCCCCGGAGGGGGAGAAACCGGTTGACCTGGCCAGCTACGGACTTGATAAACCCCGGATAGAGACCTCCTACTGGACCGGCCCTGCTCAGGCAGACAAGCACACCTTCTACGTCGGTGCCAGCAGGGTGGGGGGGAGCGAGGTCTATATGCGGCACGAAGGGGGCAAGGAAGTCTATATGGTCAAAGGTTCCCTCCTGGACAGGCTTACCAAGTCCCTCAATGACCTCAGGAATAAGGACGTTTTTGAGATAGACCCCAATGCCGCCCAGAGGGTGGAACTCCGCTATGGTTCGGGGGAGGCAATAAAGTGTTTCAAGGAAGGGGAGAACTGGAGGCTGGAAAGCCCCGTGGCCGACAAGGGGGACAACGAAAAGATTATGCAGGTCCTCTATAACCTCAGGGGGCTGACCGTGGCCAAAGACGATTTTATTACCGATGAAGAGGTAGACCTGAACAAATGGGGTTTAGGAAATCCACAACTGGTGGCCACCATCCAGGAGAAAGGCCAGACCCAGACCCTCCTCCTGGGGAATACCAGGGACAACAAGGTCTATGCCAAACGCCAGGAGGAACCCGCCGTATTCTTCCTCAAGGATAACAACGTAACCCCCCTGAAGAAAAATCCCAATGAACTCAGGGATAAGAAACTGGCCAGGTTTGACCCCATGTACGTTTCTAAAGTGGAACTAAAGACTAGAGACCAAAATATCGTCATAGAAAAGACAAAGGAGTACGATTATCTCATAACCCAGCCCGTGAACGTCCTTGCTGATAGAGACGCCTTCAAGGGCTTCCTGGACGTAATCAAGGAACTAGAGATACAGAACTTTGTGGCTAACAAGCCCGACAACCTGGCCACTTACGGCCTAGACCAACCAGGGGCAGACATTACCATCACCTTGAAGGACGAGCCCAAGCCCATAAGACTTCAACTAGGGGGGAAGGACGAGAGGGGCACCCTCTGCTACATCAAGAGGACCGGCGAGGAACCCATCTTTGCCGTGAAGGCGGAGAAACTCCATGAACCAGCCACCCGAGGCTACCTGGCCTTCAGGGATAGGTTGGTGATGGAGTTCAACAGGGATAAGGCCGGGAAACTGGTGGTAGATAGGGAAGATAAACGCTTCCTGCTGGAAAAGAAACCAGGACAGGAAGAAAAGTGGTTCCTCAAGGAGCCCCTGGAAGTAGAGGCCGATGAGGATATTGTTAACAACATTGTATGGTTCATGTCCTTCCTCAAAGTTGAGAGGTACGTAGAAGAAGGGCCAAAGGACCTTAAACCCTATGGACTGGACGCCCCCAGGATCAGGGCCACCGTTACTTATGCCAAAGGACTCCTCATGGCAGACAAGCCCGAAGGTGAAATCTTTGTGGCAGATAAAGAACCTGACATGGAGAGCCAGACCCTCCTGATAGGTAAGAGGGCGAAGGAGGGGGAAAACGTCAACTCCTATGCCATGCTCCAGGGCGGCAACCTGGTCTTTGAACTGAGCTGGACGGAGGTCAGGTACCTGGAGTCAGAACCAGCCTCCAAGGTGGTAATCGGTCTTGATTACCCTGAGGTAACCGGGGTCTCCATTACTTACCCGGAGAAGGAGGTTGTCTATCAGAAGAAGGGCGAGGCATGGGAGATGGTGGGACCGGAGCAGAAACCGGTTGCCACCAGAGAGATAGAGTCCCTCCTTTACAACCTGAAGAACCTCAAGGCAGATGACGTCTATCAGTACTCCGCCAAAGAACCGGCCTCCTACGGACTGGATAAGCCCCTGTTTAAATTTACCTTGAATACGGGGCATGGGGAAAAGTCCATTACGATGGGCAGCCTTGCCGAGAAAGGGCTGCATTACGTCAAGGCCAGCGGCTCAGACTTTGTCTTCCTGATAAGTCACGAAAAGCTGGAGAAACTCATGAAAGAAAAACCAGTAAGGGAGGCATCCACGGCCCCGGCAGGCGGATGAAACAAGGAATACAGAATTTAGAATTCAGAATTCAGAATATTTTGAGTCCTGTATTCTAAAATCTCCCTGTTCTCGCACAACGTTGTCGGAGGGATACTTGACCCCCCTAAATTTTGCACACCCCAACCCCGTTCCACTGAAACAAGGAATACAAAATTCAGAATTCAGAATTCGGAATTCAGAATTCAGAATTCGGAATATTTTGATCCCTGTATTCTGTATCCTGAATTCTGTATTCTTTATTCTGATTCTGCTATCCCTCCCCAGCCTCTCAGAGGGTTCCGACAGGAGGACCCCGGTAGTAGAGGCCGTAGAGAAGGCAGGCCCAGCCGTGGCCAACATCAGTACGGAACGCCTGGTGGCCCGGCACGACACCGACCCCTTCTTTTCCGGAAGGAGTGAACTCTTCAGGGAATTCTATGAGAACTACTTCGGCACCTACGAAAAAGAGAAGATAGCAACACCCCTCGGCTCCGGGGTAATAATTGACCCGGAGGGCTACATCGTTACAAATGAACACGTAATCGGTGTCGCCTCCAAACTCATGGTAAGCCTCTCAGACGGCTCCCAGTACGAGGCACAGGTAATCAGCTCAGACCCGGAGATGGACCTGGCGGTCCTGAAGTTAGAAGCGGGGAAGCCCCTCCCTTACGTCCATTTGGGGACCTCTAAAGACCTGATGATTGGGGAGACGGTAGTCGCCCTGGGCAACCCCCTCGGCTTTGAGAACTCCGTCACCACGGGGGTACTGAGCGCCGTCAACCGTACCATTACGGTGCCAGGCAAGTATGGTGAGATTAAGTATGAAGGGCTCCTCCAGACCGATGCCCTGATAAACCCGGGGAACAGCGGCGGGCCCCTGGTCAATATAGAGGGCAAACTTATTGGTATAAATACCGCCATCGTAGCCACTGCCCAGGGCATTGGCTTCGCCATCCCAGTAGACAAGGTGAGAGAGGCCCTGGTAAAGCTCTTTAATTTCCAGGAGATAAATAGGGTATGGTTGGGACTCCAGGTAAAGGAACCGCCAGGGGGCGGGGTGGTGGTGGAGGCGGTAGAGGAGAAGAGTCCTGCACAGAAGGCCGGACTACAGGCAGAGGACGTGGTAATGGCCCTGGACGATAGGAAGACGGCCAACGTGCTGGAGTTTGAGAAGTATCTCCTCAAAAAGAACGCAGGGGACGGTCTTACCGTACTGGTGAACAGGAAGGGGAAGGAGAAGACCTTCAGGGTGACCCTGGAGAAGGTGCCTCTACCCCCGGTGGAAAAACTGGCCAGGGAGAAACTGGGGTTAGAAGTACAGGCCTTTACGTCCGAGATTGCCCAGAAGTTGGGGTTTGACTGGCTGAGCGGAGGCGTCCTTATCTCAGGCGTGGAGGCCAGTAGCCCTGCAGGAGAGGCCGGTATAGAGCCTGGGATGGTAATTATAAGTCTGGGGGACTATAAGGTCTCCAGTCTGGACGAGATGGCAAGACTCCTGGATAGGGCGAAGGGTGGAAACAGGGTAGACGTGGGTCTGGCCTGGATGGATAGGTGGGGGGCACACAGGGGGTGTGCACGGCTGAAGGCGAGATAAAAATCATTGTAAATTGTAAATTGGAAATTTTAAAATGGAAGAAAAGGCAGACCAACTTTCGGAGAGATTATTGGATTACGGTGTTGAAATTATAAAACTTACTGAGAAGTTAGATAAGACTGCTTCTGGGAAATATATAGCCAATCAATTATTACGTGCAGGGACTTCGGTAGGGTCTAATTATGAGGAAGCACGTGGCGCACAAAGCAGGGCCGATTTCGTACATAAGCTTCAAATTGTTTTGAAGGAAATTCGTGAGGCGTTGTATTGGTTGAGATTGATTCAGAAATCAAAAATTTTAAATGGATCAGACCTTGGCAGTATTATTACCGAAACAATACAATTGAGTAATATTGTAGCTAAGTCAGTTATTACAGCGAAGAAGAACGATTAAATTTGCAATTTAAAATTTCCAATTTCCAATTTACAATTGAGGTGTTACTTTAAGAGGCTCCACGCCCATTCCACCTTCCCAACAATATGACGTTCCTCGTCAACCCCTACACACAGGGTCTCTCCCCTTGCGGCAGGGTTATCCGGTTCAAAGAGGAGGTGGGTTTTGGTAGGCTTCAGGCGGCGGATTAAGAGATGCCCCTTCTTGTCCCTTACGGCACATATCTTCCCATACAGTTGAGGGGGGTTCCTTTTGGCACAATCCACCCCGGCATGACTCCCCCTGGGGATGGTGGGTTCCATAGAGCTGTCTCTTATTAGGGTACAAAAGGTGTCCTTCGGGTTCTCCACCCAATCGCGGGGCACGATACAGCAGTAGTCAGGGTGGAGGTCTTTCACGACGACTGCCCTCCCACGGAGCATACTGGCCTTCGGATTCCTCAGCATGGGGATGGCTATATAGGAGGCCTTTCCTGCCCCTCCCCTTGATTTTTCCACTACTACTGGTCTCTCAAAGGGCCTCGTAGGGGAGGGTTTCCCGATTAATATCCATTCTATGGACACCTTGTAAATGTCTTTCAGCCTCATTAGGAGGTTGATGGAGGGTTTTGTCCTGCCCCTTATAATGTCATTGATGTAGCCAGGGGTAAACCCTATAGTCCTGGCAAATTCTACCTGGGGGAGCCCCCGCTCTTCAAGGAATCCTCTGAGGCGGCTTGCAATCTCAAGTTTGAGAGTCTTCTTCATGTTGTCCCCTCTTATGCCTATACGCAAATTACTTTTCCGCATGTTTGACTTTTGCAACAGATTACTTATATTATACTTAGAGGAAACATGTTAACTAGTTCACTAAACGAATTATACTTATTTTGCATAAGATGTAAACAAGAAAAATGGCTGGGGTTCAGGTTCCTTTGTCACCTTGTGTTTTTACCCATTGGCAGGAGGAGGAGGTCTTGAAGGTAACCGAGGTAAAAAAGCGGCTCTGGATGATAGGCTGGAGTCAGGACTCCCTCGTAAGGCAGACGGGGAGGAGTAAGAGCGAGGTCTCAATGGTGCTCAATGGGCATAGGCGCACGGCCACGATACAGGAGGCCATAGCGGCCGCAGTCGGCGTGTCGGTGGGGGAACTATTCGGTAAGTGGGCCTACTCTAATAATAGGAGAGATGGTAATCCGCCGCCTCAGGTGGACGGGCATCATGACGGGAGGTAGGAATGGGGTAGCCCCGATGCTCCGCCATCGGGGATGGGGGATCAGGTTTAGGGTAGTTTCCTGTATATCTCTTTCGGTGGCTTGGGGGACCAGGGGTAGACCCAGGAGATTAGAGAATTCAGGGTTATTTAATCAGGATAGCAAGAATGATGGTGACCCACATAGTTAGCATTATACCCATAAGCCACCTGAAATTAGAAGACATCTCCTTACGTAGTTCTGCTATCTCCTTGCGCAGTTCCATTATGGCAAGTTCCACATTGGAGACCCTTTTCTCTAATTGTTCAAGGATTCCCTCTACTTTGGCCTGTCTTTCTTCTAGTTCCGGCATGGAAATAGCTTATTATAGGTCGTGAGAAAAAGCAAGAAGAAAAAGGTGTGGATGGTAATAGGATGCATCTAAATGCACCCTTACTGATGTAGTCGCAGGCTAAAGCCTGCGGCTACTGGCGGATGGCCTCGTTCAGCTCCTTTAAGAGACTGCCCAGGTCAATTGGGTGGATGCTGGCCGCCGTGCCGAGGTTTACGGTCTTGGCCACCGTGTTCAACATGACCGGGTTCTTCAGGGGTGTGAAGCCCCGGTTTACCAGTATGTCAAGGCACTGGGGGTGTTGTTTTACCAGTTGATAGACGTTGGTTTCAGGGGTAACTACGGTAATCCTCCCTGTCGGTTCCTTTTCCCCCACGGCCTGTCCGCCTGAGGCGGAGGCCACGGTCTTCCAGACGTTGTATCAGAAGAGGCATAGTCCCGTCCATTCCAGGAAGCCGCTCAGCCCCAGGGGCAGAAACAGGGCGTTCATGTGATAGTCCGCGGCCAGGGGCTGACACGTTACCCTGAGGGTGTTACCGAGGTTCAGTAGGACAAAGGTCCAGAAGAGGGCCCTGTAGCTGTAGAGTTGCGTGCCCAGGCTCATGGGAATCATCTTTGAGGCACAGCCCACAATCATCATACTAATGAAGCCCACGAAGATGGCATGGCGGTAGGCCCCGAACATGGCATAAGACACCTCCTGACCAGTAGTGAACTGATGCAGGGTGAAGGTTAATAGCCCTGCCTCTGCGACAAAGAACCAGAACAGGGCCGCCTTTATAAATTTTCTGAACTCCCTCCTGGGCGCCCCCGACTCCAGTTCCCCTATCCTGTGGAGTCTCAGGTTGTAGAAGAACATTAACACAGCCAGCCCTTCCATGCACCCGGACAGGAAGAATGCCTGACTAAAGAGGGGATTAAGGGGGTGGAGTTCTTTTAGTGGAAGACTGATTACCCTGAGGGCTATGGAAATATTTAACAGGAATAAGACCCAGAGGTTTATGGTACGGCCGGGTTCCTTTATACCCAGGAAGACGGGGAGGGTCTTGGTGAGGATACCCAGGATGACCATACAGGCGAAGCCCATAATCTGGAGGTGCAGGAGGGGTTGTTCAACCAGCCTGGGGGTGGTGTTGCCCCCTGTCCTGGCAAGATAGACCATGGTGCCCACGAAGATTAAGGACTGGAGGAGAAACCAGGCATAGCCGGCAAAGAAATAGCCCTCATAGACCTCAAAGCGTTTACCCTGTACCGAACGATAAGTCTTTGCCAGGACGTATATGAATAGGGTTATAGCGGCCGTCTCTACGAGACTGCCGAGGATGCCCATGGCCCTGAAGGGCAGATAGTCCCCCAGGAGCAGGAGGTGCCTGGAGAGGAATACCAGGGATATACCTATAAGCATGGGGAAGAGAGAGATGTGGGCAAAGAAGGGCTTGTAAAGCGTGGCACTCCAGAACCTGGGCAGGGCGAAGTAGGATACGCCCATGATGAAGAGCCCTACCCAGCCATAGACCTGGGTATGTCCATGTGCCTCCAGCATGGCCCTGGGGATACCCACCTGGTGACCATTGAGTGCCATATAGGCAAGCACCCCCGCCCCATACAGGCACCCGGTGGTCACGGCAAAGGCTATGGCGGCCTTTACAAAGGGGACATGGAGGTCTCGGGTGTAGGAGGCGGTATCCGCCCCTTCTCCGCCTAATGTGGATTCAGGGGCAGGCCCTGCTCCAGACCTGCCCTTGAGCGGAGCGAAGGGACGGTGCAGGGCAGGCTCAGGCGGGCTGGGCAGGCGGGTTGTTGCGCCCTGGGTGGATTTGGTCCTGTTGTCCACTGCCACCTGTATCTCTTTAATCAGTTCTTCGGTGGCCATCAGGAGGGCCATGGCGAAGAAGAGTACCTCCCTGTCGGCCCAGTGCTCCCTTGCCAGCCCCAACACCCCATGTCTCTCAAATACCTGTAAAGCGTCAGGATAGCGGGTGGTGATATACCTGAAGGTCGTATTCTCGTCAATCCTCCCGTCCCGTTCTCCTTTGGGAAGGGATTTTACTGTGGCCTCTCTTTTCCTGGTGCTGGCAGAATCCTGGATCGTGGCGTTTAACTCTGCAAGTAACTCCTCCAGACGGGTATCATAGTCCCGGGTTATTGTCTCAAGGGTGCGGTTTATGTTGTGGACCGGGTGGATACGGAACTTGTGGAAGACCTTAACGGCAGAGGGATGGGCCTTTAAGATATTTAAGACCTTACTGTCCTTATTTATCTCCACAATTCTCCTGCCTTTTATGAAGCTTGGGGATGTTTAAGCCACTTCAGGAAGGAAACAAAAACAACGGAACTTAACATAAATACTGCAATAAGTCAACAGCATTTGATTGACCTTCAGACACAAGTTCGGACAGCACGGCAGGTCTTTTCTTGAAGGAGGTTTAAGATGTCGCAGATGACTTCTTGAACAAGGCACGGCAGAAGGGGGAGCTTATGTTTAAGGAGGATATGAACGCCCGAGCGGGCTGATTCTTCATCCACCTGAGGCGGACTAATGGGGGGCCCCGTACTTCTTTTTATACAAGCTTAAAAAGATAACATTTACGTATGTCAAAACTTCAGTATCTCCCACCTTGACTTTTTGGCCGAAAGAAGTATAGTGTGGCTTTGTGTCCAGGTAGACGGGATACAGGGATAGCGGGTTTTCCTGTCTACTGTTCGCTATCTACTCAACTAAAGGGGACAGGATGAGCGAGTGGTATACCCCAGAGTTTGGCATGTCCTTCGGGAGCAAATGGACGAGGACAATAAAAGTCCTTATTGTTGCCAACGTCGGGGTCTTTATCCTTGAACTCCTTTTCTCTACCATAAGTTCACGTTGGGGTGTTCCGGGACTTGGGGAAGGGGTGAGGGTATGGACTCAGGACCCTTTTACCAAGCTTTTCTGGTTTTACCCCCCAGACGCCCTGGGAAATTTCTGGCTATGGCAATTTTTTAGCTATACCTTTCTCCACAGCATTTACGACCCCTGGCACCTGATAATAAACATGTTTGCCCTCTGGATGTTTGGGGCGGACGTAGAGAGGGCCATGGGCACCAGGAAGTTCCTCACCCTGTACTTTACGGCCGGGGTCTTTGCCGCTCTCCTCTCGGCCCTCCTCCTGCCCCAGACGGCCATCCTCGGGGCCTCCGGGGCTATCTTTGCCGTGGAGGTCGCCTTTGCCATGCTCTTCCCCAACGTCACTATCATACTGTTCATATTCCCGATAAAGGCCAAACACCTGGTAATGCTCTTTGCCGGGCTGACCGCCCTGAACTGCCTCCTCCCTATCGGAGGGGGTGTAGCCTACTATGCACATCTGGGAGGGCTTCTTTATGGTTTCCTGTTTGTCAGATACGAGCCTAAGGTCTGGGATTTAGTGTCCCTGTGGCAGGCCAAACAGAGGGCGAGGGAACTTAGGGAGGGGGAGGAGATACGCCGCCGGGTGGATTCCCTCCTGGACAAGGTAAATAGAGTAGGCCTGGAGAACCTTACCAGCAAGGAGATGGAGTTCCTCCAGAAGGCCAGCCGGAAGTTTAGGAAATGGAAGGCGGTATCCGCCTCAGGGGGACCTGGCGCCAAAAAAGAGAAGAAGGCATGATAAGGGTCGCGGTCAACGGGGCCTGCGGCCGGATGGGCTCAAAGATAGCCTCCCTTGTATGTAAAGACAAAGGGCTTGAGTTGGTTGCGGCCCTGGAAAGAGAGGGGCATCCGCTCCTGGGCAAAGACGTGGGTTCATTGGTTGGGGAGGGGGAGTTGGGTGTTAAGGTTACGGATACCCTGAACGGCAAGGCGGACGTCCTTATAGACTTTTCAGAACCCAGTTCCTCGGTAGCGAAGGCCGCCCTTTGCGCCTCCAAAGGCATAGCATTAGTCGTAGGCACCACGGGCCATACGGAAGAACAGCTCGCCAGTATCAAAAAGTCCTCTCAACGCATCCCGTGTCTCATATCCCCTAACATGAGCCTGGGGGTGAACCTACTCTTTCAGACGGCGGCCCAGATAGCCAGGGCCCTCGGGGAGGACTACGATATAGAAATCGTAGAGGTCCACCACCGGTTTAAAAAGGACGCCCCTAGCGGGACCGCCCTGAAGCTGGCCCAGGAGATATGTAAGGCCACGGGCCGTGAGCTGAAGGAGGCGGCCGTTTATGGCCGCCAGGGTATTACGGGTGAACGCCCCAAAGGCCAGATTGGCCTCCACGCCCTCAGGGTGGGAGATACCGTGGGAGACCACAAGGTTATCTTCGGCACGCTGGGGGAGACAATAGAACTCGTCCACTCTGCCCACAGCAGGGATACCTTCGCCCTTGGGGCCATAAGGGCCGCCAAGTTCCTGGCAGGCAAGCCCCCAGGTCTCTACGAGATGCGACAGGTAATCTCCCTCTGATGATAACTATAGAGGCGGGCCTCCGCGCCCGCCTAAAAATCTAGGCTCCCGTCAGGCTTGAAAATCCAGGCATTTCTGATATAATCCACTTTTTAGAGGATACGTAATAGTTTTTGGTGAAAGGGTTAAGTCTTTAAGGAGAAATTAGGAATGGCTGCAAAAGAAAAGATTATCGGTATAGACCTGGGTACTACAAACTCAGTGGTAGCCGTTATGGAAGGGGACCAGCCTACGGTCATAGTGAATTCCCAGGGCAGCAGGCTAACCCCCTCTTGCGTGGGTTTTACCGATAAGGGGGATCGGCTGGTTGGGCAACTGGCCAGGAGGCAGTCCATTATCAACCCCAGAAATACCGTATACTCAATAAAGCGGTTCATGGGGAGGCGCCACACCGAGGTGGCCGAGGAGGAAAAACTGGTCCCCTTCAAGATAGTAGGGGCGCCAGAAGAGCCTGTACAGGTAGAAATAAGGGATAAACGCTTCACCCCGCCAGAAATCTCCGCCATGGTACTGCAAGACCTGAAAAAGTCGGCCGAAGACTACCTGGGGTACCCCATCAAGAAGGCCGTGATTACCGTACCGGCCTATTTTAATGATAGCCAGCGACAGGCCACCAAGGACGCTGGCACCATTGCCGGGATGGAAGTGGTCAGGATAATAAATGAGCCCACGGCCTCCTGTCTTGCCTACGGGCTGGACAAAAAGAAGACAGGGAGGATTGCGGTCTTTGACCTGGGGGGCGGCACCTTTGACATATCTATCCTGGAAGTGGGCGAGGGGGTATTCCAGGTACTCTCTACCAATGGAGATACCCACCTGGGCGGAGATGATTTTGATAAGGTATTGACGGATTATATGGCCGAGGAATTCAAGAAAGAGACGGGCATAGACCTCAGGAAAGACCTGGTGGCCCACCAAAGGCTAAGAGAGGCGGCAGAGAAGGCCAAGTGCGAACTTTCTAACACAATGAGTACCGACGTAAATCTCCCCTTCATCACGGCGGACCAGGCCGGGCCCAAGCACCTGACCATGACCATCACCAGGGCCAAACTAGAACAACTGGTAGAACACCTGGTCCAGAGGTGCGTCAGACCCTGCGAGATGGCCCTGTCCGATGCAAAACTCCCACCGGACAAAATAGACGAGGTGGTGCTGGTCGGGGGAATGATCCGTATGCCCAGGGTACAGCAGCTCGTAAAAGACCTCTTTAAGAGGGAGCCTTGTAAGGGAGTTAACCCCGACGAGGTGGTAGCAGTAGGGGCAGCTATCCAGGCCGCCGTGTTAAGCGGAGAGATCAGGGATATCCTCCTGCTGGACGTTACCCCGCTTTCCCTGGGCGTAGAGACCCTGGGCGGTGTTATGACCGTGCTTATACCAAGGAATACCACCATACCTACCGGTAAAAAAGAGGTATTCTCCACGGCCGCCGACAGCCAGACGGCCGTAGACATCCACGTCCTCCAGGGAGAGAGACCCATGGCCAGGGATAACCGTACC
>DATETB010000047.1:0-13171 GCA_035283825.1 Candidatus Brocadiales bacterium
GGTTCGCGAACCGCCCCTACTCCGCAATCCGCATTCTGCACTCCGCATTCGGGACATTCCGCATTCGGAACGGGTTGGCGTGACCTGCCTGATAAACCCATAGCTAAGCTTTCCCTGGTGAACCCTCACGGCGACCTGATAACCCTCCAGGGCTACGAGGAGTACAACTTCATGGTAGAGAGCCTCCAGGCCTTGGGTATGGCTTCGTACGTGAGCGACGCCTATCTGATGGGTGCAAGGGATGGGAAAGTAGGGGCGGTTCGCGAACCGCCCCTACTCCATGAGGCTTATGCGGCGAAGCCTTAGCGACCCCCTCCAGGTAGGGGATATAACGGCCAGAGTTATTGAGAGAGGCAAGGAGTATCTGGGTGCAGAGACAACGGGATGGAGGAAAGGCATTGAGTTCAATGGTTCAAGGGTTTAAAGGTTTAAGGAGGTTTTCCCTGGCTACTGGCTTTGGGCGACCCACCCCTGTACCAATCAGGTACAGGGCCAGGTTCAGGGCTCTGCCCTGCACCCTTGTGGTGCAGGGCGGGTCGCCCCTACCCCCTGCCCTGCCCCTACTAGCTGCTGGCTACTTGCTACTAGCTACTTGCTCCGGCTGTGGCCTGGCGGAGAAGGCACTTGTAACCTTGATTGCCCCCAACCCCGAGCTAAAGAGATTGGAGGTCCAGAGGGAGACGACAAAGGACGGGATAGAGGCCGTAAAGGACCCGGCGGTGGACAAAGAAAAGGCCAAACAGATTGTGAGGCTCGTGGAGAGTTCTCAGAGACAGGGACACCCCTCCTTTTTCAGTGCAGTAGTCTCTGGCCTCTATACTGAGGAAGGGCGAAGATTGGCAGGGCTGGCAGTGGTGGCATTAGGGTCAATGATTGCATTGGGCCTAAGAGTGGCTAGTACCTGGGGTCTGCCTGGAGCTTTTGCATCCACCGTCAAAGGCATACAGGACTTTAAGGAGGGGTACGCCAAAGATAGTCTTGTCCGTAAAGATTTAAATGCGTCTCTGGCCAAGAGACACTCGGGGATAAGAGTCAATGTGGTTAAAAAGGTCAAGAAAATCTTGGGAGAGGTTTGAAAGGAGGATTGCGATGTGGATTGCTCTATTAGTAGTATCAGTTCTGATGATAGGAGGTTGGTCTGCCTTTGGGCTCATGGCCAGGAAGTACGGATTGCCCTGGGGCAATTACAGTCAATGGTTGAACATAAAGATTGACCAATGGCAGGGGCAGAGATAAGGAGATAACGGAGATGTTAGATACCCTGTTCATCATCGCCCTGACCTTATGCTGGATACTGGGCTTCTTTGTCCTGGCCCAGTTCCTCCATCATCAATTTGAGATTGCAAGGAAACTGGACGAGATGAGGAAAAACACTAGGCACTAAGCACTATGAAAAAAGACTACGCCTCCTTGTCATTCTGAGCGGAGCGAAGAATCTCAATGAAAAAAGATTACGTCTATCAGGATAAAGGCCAATACAGGCTCCTCCAGAACGCCAAGAGAATAGGTGACTTTATGACCAGCGATTACGGATTTGTCCCCATTGAGCGTATCCTCCCCGAGCAGAGATTCGCCCACCAGCCCATCCTCAGGAGGCCACCGGAGGAAGAGGTGGCCACTACTTACTATCTCCAGTACCGTGATTTTGTTATTGCCACTGAAGATACCGGGAAAAAGTTTAACGGAGACCCCTTATCTCCAGTGCTAAAGGTAAAGGGCCTGGTGTCCTACCAAGAACCTACTCCAGAGGCCAGGACACTGGCAGATAAGTTTGTTCAAGGCGACGTCTGGGATAACCCTGGCTATTTTACACAGGTGGAATTAATAACGCTGGCAACGTATTATCTAAATAACATAGGATATGTATATTGGGACGGAAGTCAGTATCACCCCAACCCCAGTGTCCTTACCCCCATATTCTTTAAAAGACACGGATTCTATACCTATCAAGATTTGCAACCTCCAGACTATAATCAACTATTTATCTGGGCTGGAGACCAGGCAGGGAGATTTTCCTTAAAGAACACACACGAGGTCATCTCCTTTGGTCAGTGGGTACCGGGCATCTCTTTCCTTTACCAGGACGGGAATACCTTTGGGATGGCAATACTTAAAGGTACGGTGGGATGGTACTACATCTACACGGCTGACAGTTTGGATGGGCCGTGGACGGAGACTAATATCATAAAGGTCACCCCCGATTACCCAGGTGGAGACGTGGCCCTCGTCGCCCTCCTCCAGAAGGATTGCGGGCATCTACTGAGACTGTTTGGAGTTCTTGATCTTAACCCCACGTTCCCCGTATTCGTTCCTGGAGTAACTGTTGGAAAGACGGGAGAATGGGTTGGGTTGTGGGGTGTTGCCTTATCATTTACTACCCCCACGAAGAAGTACGTCTGTCGCATGAAGAAGAAATCTGGTGGTATTGAACTTGAGGAGGCCAACGTAAAGCTAAGATTCAAGAACGGGAAAATCAAGAGTTTCCCTGGGCCAAGTTCAGATTGGTAGGGGTTTTAATATGGAGTCCAGCCACTGTATGGCTGGCCCTTTAACACAGAAATGTAGGGTGGGCTTAGCCCACCAACAGTAGTAATGTAGGGTGCGTTTTAACGCATCATTTAGGAGAAATCAATGCCAGTCAAACTTAAACTAGAAAACCCACTCTATCATTCAATAGACTTTGGAACAGTCAAGGCCCGTAATGTTGCTGGCCAGGCAGGGAAACTCCTAATAATCAACCCCACGGCAGACGGCCTGGACTACTCCTCCCAACCCTTATCTGCCCTGCTGGACAGACTGGACAGACTGCGGGTTACTCAAATCAAAGATGGGTTCAACCTGATGAACCTCCAGAATCTCCCCCTCCTCCAATCAGGGTATGTCTGGCGGGACGAATTCAGAGACTCTACTGGCATAGACGCAGGGTTATCTTCAAATTACGTTCATAGAGGTACGCCCAATTTTGACGTAGTGCGTCCTGCGGGAGATGTTCTGGACGAAAATTATACTACAGGGGATGACGCCCAATATAACAATGAACCTTTAGACAGCTACACAAAACTCCTGCTCCACATGGATGGGACGGATGGTTCTACAACCTTTACAGATGAGACTGGAAAGGTTGTAACTGCCGTTGGCGGCGCCCAAATAGATACCGCCCAAAGCAAGTTCGGCGGGGCAAGCGGTCTTTTTGATGGAGCAGGCGATTATCTGGAATTGGCTGACCATGACGATTGGGATTTTACGGGCAGTGATGGGACTATTGATTTTTGGTTAAGAGTAAACGCCATGCCCGCAAGCGGCGTAGCTCAACTAATCGGGCAGGCCAATGCCGGTAGTCAGGATTGGTTTATCTATCTGTATACCGACGGGACTCTCGCAATAGGACAAAGCGGTGTGAGCCAGTTAGCGACGGCTGCTGGCGAGATTACAACGGCCGCCTGGTATCATGTAGCCGCAACAAGGACTAACTCTACGTCAACAACGAAGATTTATATTAACGGTGTGGAAAAAGCAAGCGGTACTGGAGCATATTGGACCAGTTCAACTGGATTCCTGCGAATAGGCGGAGGTTCTGGCCAGCCCTATGATTTTAATGGCTGGATAGAAGAGCTTAGAATAAGCAAAGGGATTGTTAGGTGGACAGCCGGCTTTACCCCGCCTACGCAAGCCTATGGCCCTCTAGACGTCGCCCAATCTTTCACCCCTACTACTACTAAATTATACGTTACGGTAGAGCTTTTACTCCTTGCCTCTGGCTCTCCAGATGGGAATGTGGTCTTAGAGGTGCAGACCAACGACGCAGGTAAGCCCTCTGGAACTGTAGTAGCTTCTATTTCCGTTGCGGCCAGTACCATTGGTACTTCACAGACCTATGTTGTTTTTGACGTCCCCGATACTGCTTTGGGCGTCCTCCACTGGTTAGTGCTAAAGCGCACGGGGGCTACCGTAGGCGCTATATCCTGGCGATACGACAGCACCTCTCCTGCTTATGCAGGCGGCAATGTAGCCGTTTCTTCTAATGGCGGCGCAACCTGGGGGATAGAATCAGGACAGGATACCTTGTTCAAATCGTATGTGTTAGATGCGAGCTTCTCAGCAGTTGTTATCTCTACTGCTTGGGCAAGCCCTGTGTCAAACCCAGGTGAAATTTTGGTAAGCTGGGGCGAGACCCCAGGCGCGGGGTCAATATCCGTTTTCGTCTCAAGGGATAATGGCGCTACTTGGACAGAGGCTACTACGCCTACGGTTGTCCCTGGCGACCCCGATTACGCATTCAAATGGAAGAACGTGGACGTGTCCGCCCAGCCTGCTGGTTCTAACCTACGGGTAAAGACGGTGATAAATAGCAATGCTCAACTAGAGGCTATAAGTATGGGTGTGTGAGGCGTAGGGGCGGTTCGCCCCGTACCAATAAGGTACAGGGCTTTATCTGCCTCTTTGCCCTATACCCCTGTGGTGTAGGGCGAACCGCCCCTGCAACCGGGTGGAGACTGAACCCCGATACGCTGGAAAAAGAAGGAGGACGGTATGCCTGAAATAACAGACCATAGGAGTCGGGAGAAGAAAGAGAAAGAGGGAGATAAAGCGGTGATGGCGTTAAAAGAAAAACACAAAGGCAAAAAGAAGATTCTGCTTACTCTGGAGGATGTTCTTGAGTGGGCAAGAGAAAAGATGGCCCGTGAACTGAATTTAAAGTAAAGGAGGACAAAGATGAAGTGGGTTGATGAAGGCGAGACAAACGTAGGCGACGTCTATCTTAAAAACCAGGCGCAGAATACCAACCTCTACCTGGGCCTATACACTAACGCAACCGAACCAGCAGAGACTGCTGCCCTGGCCAGCCTGACCGAGCCTGTGGGTAACGGCTACGCAAGGATAACCCTTGCCCCCGCCGATTGGGCAGAATCCCCCCAGGCCACGTTCAGTAACCTCCAGAAGACCTTTACTGCCAGTGGTGGGAACTGGGGCAACGTCTACGGTTGCTTCATTGCCACAAGCTCCGATGGCACTGGCAAGCTCATAGGGGTGGAGCAGTTCACGGATGGCCCATATAACGTCTCAGATGGCTCTGTGGTAAAGGTAACGCCAAAGGTAACGATAGCGTGAGACAGGAGACAGGAGACAGGAGACAGCAGGTCAGCAGTCAGCAAGATTGCTGATAGCTGATAGCTGACTACTGATTACTGATAGCTGACCCCTGATAGCTGATTCCTGACTGCTGATTCCTGACTGCTGATTACTGATTACTGATCGCTGATCGCTGATTAAAAATGGCCAATCTTTTCACCAACGCCGTAGATATTACTCCAGGCGCTACCGGGGTATGGGTGGATATTGACGTATCTGCCTATTGTCCGGCAGGGACTACTGGGGTAATTGTCCAGGTTGTTAATACCTCTGCTTCCAACCGTGCCTGGGGGCTACGCAAGCCAGGGAGTACAGACGCCAGGATTGACCAGGCTGTGGGTCTTTACCAGACATGGGGGTACATCGGGGTAGACGGCAACCGAGCCGTTCAGGGCTATGTTGGAGGTGCAGGGCTTCAATTTAAACTCCTGGGGTACTTTACCTCCGAGGGGGTATTTTTCACCAACGGTTACGACAAGACCCAGACTGGCGCCGCCGGCTGGAAGGCTATAGATTGTTCCGCCGAGATTTCTGCTGGCGCCAAGTTTGCAATAGTGGAAATGCCTTACGGTCAGGGGCTGCGTCCCGTTGGCAGCACTGATGATAGGAGGGCCACTTATGTAGGTTACCATGCCTTTGCCCTGGTAGGGTTGGACGCCAACAGGACTTTTGAATATTATTGGGACCCGAGCACCGGGGGGACTATCTATTTAGTGGGTTATCTCACCCTGGGGATATCCAAGACCAATGGGGTGGACGTGAGCCTTACTTCAACTGGAATTTATGTCAATATTGATAGGAGCGGAGACGCAGACGCCTCTGGAGCGGTAGGGGTCCTGGTGGAAGTGTATAACCCTGCCACAGCAGACAACTACGCCTTAAGAAAAAATGGAGGAGCGGATGATTTTTATCAAAAAGAAACGCACTCCTGGGGGATAGTCGGGTTAGATTCAAACAAGATTTTCCAGGGGAAGATAGCCAGCACAAGCGCAGACTTTTTTGTCATGGGGTACTTGCCATCCCCGACCTATACCTATACAACCGCCCTTTCCTTAGCGCTTACGTTGCAGAGTGTTTACGGCCTTGTGCAAACTTTTACGTATGCAACCAACCTGGCCTTTAGTTTATCCCTGCAAAGCCTTTATAGCCTCCCGCAGGTTTTTATTTACCTGACGAACTTGTCCTTCGGTCTATCCCTCCAGAGCATATATAACCCTGTGTGGAACTACGTAAGCAGTTTCCAGGTATCTTTACTCCCCCAGAGTACGTACTTCAAAGGGTGGGAATATGTGCTAAATCTTTTACTAAACCTGATACCACAGAGCGATTATTTTGCTATCCTCGGCAGGGGTGCAATCCCAGGGCCTTACCTCCTCCGCTACCCCAACCCCCGGAGCGGCCAGACCAACGTCCCTGTGGGCGCCCCCATAAAGTTTATCATCAAGAGCGATGGGCCGGGGGTAGACATAGATACAGTAAAAGTCAAAGTAACGGACTCCTGGGGGACTAATATCTATGACTCCACCAGCCCCTATTTTAAATTCTCAGGGAAGAAGTCCAGGTACGAGGTAGAGGTCAGGCCCCCCCAGCCCTGGGCCTATGAGGAAAACGCCCAAGTAGAGATAGAGGGGGCTGATTTGAACGGAGTGCCAGGAGTGGTGTATGAATACGTGCCGTGAGACAGGAGACAGGAGACAGCAGGTCGGCAGTCAGCAGGTCAGGAGACAGCAGGTCAGCAGTCAGTAAGTCAGCAGGCTGATAGCTGATTCCTGAATGCTGATCGCTGATAGCTGAAGGCTGATAGCTGATTACTGATAGCTGATTGCTGATTAAAACCCATGCCCCCGCTAACGCTAAATTTCACGACTATATTTGACCCTATAAATCGGAGACTGGGGGAGGAGTACCTGGAACTCTATCCATCAGGCAAGACCGACTGCGAAATCCTTGCTGTCCCCATTGACTGGTACGAGAAGGGCCAGACCAGGACGTGGTCCCTTGACCTCTGGTACGCCAGGCGACAGGAGGCAGACAGGGTGGAGGAGGTACAGATGTACCTTTATACCTTTGGGGCGGACAACCGCCTGGGACAGGAGGTGGTAGCCAATGGCTACCTAAAGGCCAAACTCTCCACCTCTCCTGGCTACTCTCTACTGACTACTGGCTACTCTCTTAGTCTCGGCGACTTCTGGCCCAACTCCAAAAAGACCGTAGACTTCCAGTTCAACATGCCAGTAGGGGCCCTGACCCCCGTAGGGCTAAACATGATTGGACTAAGGTTAGAGCTACTGCGTAGTGTGGTCTACGGCTCTACCGCCTGGGGCAGGGCCATATATGGGAAATACGAGGGAAGGCTGTCCCAGTCCGCCTCGGGCGGGAAAAAGGACATTACGCTTAGATTGCATGTAAAGTAGGGGCAGTGTTACCCTGCCCCCCAATCAGGGCGGGGTTACCCCGCCCCTACAAGGAGACAAAAAATGCCAACAACCCTAATAGATTTGAAAATTGACCTCCGTGCCATCACGAAGGAGATGAAAGACCCCTTCGCCTCTCTGGAGGTCAACAGAAGGGATACACTCCAGTACATCAACACTGAATACAAGATTATCCCTGGTTCTAGTCCCTATCGTATAAGGCTAGACGAACTCCCTGACAAGGACTCAGGGGTAACCATCTCAGGCTACACGGAATTCCAGGCCCTCCCCACCCAGTCTGGTCAATTCTACGTGGACTGGGTCATGGGCTACGTCTGGTTCCACTCCGCAGACGCAGGCAAGGTCGTCCAGCCCATATACTTCGGCAAGGGCAGTCTCGTAGACGCAGAGGACATGAACAAGGTTTATGACCACCTGGGCGTAGCGAAGACCGTTACTGGTTCACTCCGCCCCTATGCCCAAGACACGGCAGACAAATCTATCCGCATAGAGCCAGGGTTCTTCTTCATAGGGACCACCAGGGTCAATTACCTCGGCAACTCCAACGTCAGGATGGGTACAGGTGGGGAGTATCAGGTCTCAGCCCTCACCGCCAATTATTACAATAAGATACTTTTCACGGTGGACGGCTCGGGCCTCTTAAAAAAATACGAAGGCACACAGGCCCAGACAAAAGAGACAGTGGTAGCCCCTACCCTCCCGGCAGGTGAGATACCCGTCTGCATGGTTACGGTACAGGACGACGGCACCGCTGGGGCAGGGACCATAAAGGACATCCAGGGTTCAGACGTCACTGATTACCGGGCCTTCCTGAAGGCCCCCGTTACAGAACACCGCTACCTCACCGCCCACCTGGAAGGCTTCCCCATCCTGAACGATGTATTCTTTGATGGACACTACTTTGCAGAGGCGATAACCATTGACAAGATTACCCTCTCTGCCAGGACTGTCCCAAGTGGGAGCAACCTCCAGATAGAGATTTTGAAGAACGGCCTGGCCACCGGCAAGATAGCCACCCTCAACGCCGGCAGTCTCTACCAATCCACTACCGTAAGCCCCACCCTCTCCCTACTCCCTGCCGACCGCCTCGGCCTCAAGGTCGTGGCGGCGGATGGAGGCGAGACGGCGGAGGGGGTACAAACTACCATCCCTTATTTCTGATTCTCTCTCCTTCCTTAAATGTTCTTGACTGAGGGTTACAAACAGGTAAAATTAACTCATTAAGCAGGATGTTAAGTGGGGACTAAAGGCATAAATATATTATGGCTGTCCAAAGACATTTACCAAGGGCACCTATTGCGGAAGCACTTATAGATATTCGAGTAAAGCTTCCACAAGAAGTAGATATTGCTGTACTTAAAACGATTCATGCCTCTATTTCTAAAGAATATCCGCAAATGAGAGAGCGTGTAAAGGGTGAGGTTCAATTTAAACTAAGAGAAAAATTAGTTGAGGCAAAGCCCGTAGATGTATATGGATATCAGTACATTTCTTCCGATGACAAACAAGTAATACAAGCGAGATTGGATGGGTTTACTTTTAGCAGACTAAAACCCTACGTAACATGGGAAAACCTGCGTAAAGAAGCTTACAGGCTTTGGGAGATATATGCAAGACTATTCTCTCCAGAACTTATTACAAGAGTAGCATTGCGTTATATTAATTGTCTGGAAATCCCACTACTACCAAGCATAGAATTTAAGGATTATTTGGTAACTCCACCCGAAGTCCCTGAAAAGCTCCCACAGGGATTAAGTAGTTTCTTAACACGAGTTGTTATTCCTATACCTTCATTGGGTGCTACAGCTATTATCATTCAGGCCCTTGAAGGCATTAGCGATCCAAGTATTATCCCTATAATCTTGGATATAGATGTGTTCAAAGAGGCTCAGTTTGACGCAAATGGTAAAGATGCTTGGGAGACTATTGATAAGTTGCGCGATTTAAAGAACGAGATGTTTTTCCAAAGTATTACAGAAAAGACAGTGGAGTTATTTCAATGACTGTTGTTTCACTTACCCCCGTTATTGATTTTACTGGACACCCTAGTGGTGATGGGTTTGGCCACGCATCTGAAACTGTTTCTAAGTTGCTTAAATCGGCTTTAGGCCACCTCAAATCCAGGAGTCAACTAAACCTTCTACTTGCAGCGCTAGAAGGAGTTTTCAAGGATTGCTCAGAACCAAATTGGGATGGTTATAATGCACTTCCTATATCCTATGAAGCATATCGTAAAGCTGAAAAGTTACTTACTTTGTTACCTATATCTCTTCCTATGCCAGAAATTGGCCCTGAACCAACAGGAGAAATTGGATTAGAATGGTACACAGAAAAGCAGTTTGTATTTGCAATTAGTGTTGGTGGTAACAATATTATCACCTATGCAGGAATCTTTGGAGAGGGTAATACAACCCATGGCACAGAGGTTTTTACCGAATCAATACCATCTACTATTCTTAGAAATATAAGGCGCTTATTCTGATAAAACGTGCAAATGGGACCTATAGAACCAACAGAACCATTGGCACGTTACATTTTCCAAAGAAGACATTATAGTCCGTCTGATAAAAGAGTGAATTATCGTGCTTTCATGCCAGCACCAAATAATAGAGAAACTTCCGTGTACCGAATATCTGGCCTCAATGATACTGACATATGGCGTATGGGCAATTCCTTTGTAGCTACAGTGCGTGGCAGGCCACTGCTAGGCCGTGCAGATATTCTTACATCCAATGTCTTAAATAACGGACTAGAAGTTCAGCCAGCCCCAGGGCCACATCCACGACATGCAAATATCACCAATTGGCCAGAAGAGTGCTCAGAACAGAAGTTAGTTGCTATAAAATTGGCTGAGATGGCACAGCTTCACCTAACCGATAATTAAAAACTGTATCACTCTCTAGCATTTAACGTTTCCTGTGGGTGGAAAAAGGCTGAGAGAAAGAGAATTACCTGCAGCGATGCAGGACGCTATCACCAGATAAGTTTCCCAGGAAGATAATGACCGCACCAAAAAAGCCCGAAGGCACATGGGAAACGGCTGGTCTCAGGGTGGCGAATGTCTAAGGGGCTGAGGTCAGGGTTCCATCCTTAATGTAGTAGGAGATGTTATTCCTCTTGCAAAAACTCACTACAGGCGTTAATTCTTTGTCTGACGCAATCTCTTTTGGGTAAACGCCTTTTGTGAGGATGGTACAGGGGATATTGTCGCTATTTAGCCTGTTTATTAGTTTCAAACTTAATTGTCCTATTTCGTCATACCCGAACATAAATGGGTCTGTAGAGAAACACAGATGGACGGACCTGATTTTACTTTTGTATTTCCGTAACTCCCTCTCCAGTAATTCCTCAGCGTTCTCAACGATTTTTGGCCTGCACCAATCCTCATAAGAAGAAATAACGCCGCACCTTTTCTTCATCATCATGGCGTAACAGGGGTATCTGCACCCATGAGAACACCCCTCTATGTGGTTGATACAGAAGTCGGCGAATTCTACTTTACTTTGATAAAGTAAAGATTTGCGTCTAATTTTTTGCATACTGGCCATTTGAGACTTCCTCTGTATACTTTTAGGAGAAGCCATAATGTACAAGATAGTTTTCTCAGTATAGAAGCCCCTTAGGCAGAAAGCAACACCCGCTCCAGATTTTTCGCTACGCCCAGAATGATAGGAAAGAAGAATTATCAACCCGCCCGAGGCCAGGTCTTCTTGCAAAACCCCCCTCATTTGAATTTCCCTCCCCCCTGACCCCCAGCTTACTTGACCCCCACTGGGGTTCATGATAGGATTACTTCCGTAGGGGTAGGTCCCGCCCAGGACATGGCGTCCTCCCAACAAAAGGCGGACTTTCAGGATTTTTAACTCGTACCTGCCCAAAACGTAGGGGCAGGTCTTGTCCGCCTCAGGCGGACCCCTTAGTGAGGTAAACCAGATGTCTAAATCTTGTAGTGAGCGAAGCGAATCTGCCGGAAGGGTTATTGCAGTCTGTATAAGTGAGAGAAAGGGCACCCAGAAGAAGGACGTTGGGGAGGTCCGTCTCATAGAAGACTACGGCATAGAAAAGGATGCCCATGCCGGTCCTGGCCATCGCCAGGTCAGCCTGCTGGCCCTTGAGAGCGCCGATACCATGCGGGCCAAGGGGCTTGATATAGACTCAGGAGATTTTGGGGAAAATGTCGTTACAGAGGGCATCCATCTCAAGGATTTGCAACTGGGTACCAGATTGAAGGTCGGCAAAGAGTCCCTCCTGGAGATTACACAGATAGGTAAAGAGTGTCATACCCGCTGTGCCATCTATTATAAGGCCGGTGACTGCATCATGCCACGAGAGGGCATCTTCGCCAGGGTACTCAAGGGCGGTACCATCCATGTTGGGGATGAAATAGAGATAATCTCAAATAAGTAGCCGCAGGCCGTGCCTGAGGCAGGTCTGCCTTTGGCATGACTTTAGCCTGCGAATCACAGTTATAGGGACAGGGCTTTAGCCCTGTCCGAGACGGACAGACCTAAAGGTCTGTCCCTACGTCTGCGAATCACTGGATTATAAATGATAAAGGCGGCCATACTCACCATCAGCGACAAGGGTTCCCGTGGGGAGAGGGAAGACAAGAGCGGACAGGTCATAAAGGACATCCTTAAAGAGATAGGGGTTGAAGACCCCCTTTATGACATAGTGCCTGACGAGAGGGGACTTATCATAAAGAAACTCAGGGAATGGAAGGACAGGGTAGACCTTGTCCTTACTACCGGGGGCACGGGCGTGGCCCCCAGGGACGTTACCCCGGAGGCAACCCGCGAGGTGATTGAAAAGGAACTGCCCGGTTACGGGGAGGCCATGAGGATGGAGGGCTTTAAGGTCACCCCGAGGGCCATTGGCTCCAGGGCACTGGCCGGTATCGCAGGGAGGTGTCTTATCGTCAACCTCCCGGGGAGTCCCAAGGGGGTAGAGGAATGTCTCAGGGTTGTCCTTGAGGTCATACCCCACACCATAGAACTGATAAAGGGAGAGGGAAAGGAATGCGCCCAGCCTCACGAGAGGCATCATTCCCGTCATTCTGAGCGAAGCGAAGAATCTGACAATTAAAGTGACGACACGTTGAAATCCTTATGGCAAAAGAAGACTTCCTAACCTTCCAGGAAATAATTCTCAGGCTCCAGAACTACTGGGGGAAGAGGGGGTGTATCCTCATGCAGCCCTACGATATTGAGGTGGGGGCTGGCACCTTTAACCCGGCCACCTTCCTCAAGGCCCTGGGGCCGGAACCCTGGAGAGCGGCCTATATAGAGCCTTCCAGGAGGACCACGGACGGCCGTTACGGGGATAATCCCAACCGCCTCCAGCATTACTACCAATTCCAGGTCATCCTCAAACCCGCCCCTGACGATTCCCAGCAGGTCTATCTGGACAGCCTCAGAGAACTGGGCATTGACCTGGTGTGCCACGACGTCCGCTTCGTAGAGGATGACTGGGAGTCTCCCACCCTGGGCGCCACGGGGCTGGGGTGGGAGGTATGGCTTGATGGACTGGAAATCACCCAGTTCACCTACTTCCAGCAGGTAGGCGGGATAGAACTGGAACCCATATCCCTGGAACTCACCTACGGG
>DATETB010000048.1:0-5404 GCA_035283825.1 Candidatus Brocadiales bacterium
TGGACCTATTAAAGAGAGATGCCTACCTTACCGCTAACTGCCTCCAGGCCTCCAGGGGCTGCCCCTTTGGCTGTGAGTTCTGTTCAGTAACCAACTTCTTCGGTAACACCTACCGCCTCAGGCCCGTAAAAGACATAGTGAAGGAACTGGAGAGCATGCCCCCCGGCTACGTCATGTTCCTGGATGACAACATTGCCGGTAACAGGAAATATTCCATGGAGCTCTTTGAGGCCATCAAACCCTTAGGGCTTGCGTGGTCAGGGCAGGCAAGCCTCAGGCTGGCCGATGACCCTGAACTCATGAAAAAGGCCGCGGAAAGCGGTTGCAAGGGCCTCTTCGTGGGCATTGAGAGCCTCTCCCAGGAGAACCTGAAGAAGGTAAGAAAGGGCTTTAACAAGGTGGAAAAATATAAGGAGTCCATCAAAAAATTCTTTGACCACGGGATAAGTATCACGGCAGGGATAATCTTTGGCTTTGACGGAGACGACGAGTCCGTCTTTGAACGTACAGCAGAATTCCTGGAAGAAAACAGGATTACCCTGTCCACCCCCGCCATCCTGACCCCACTGCCAGGCACGCCTTTTTACCGCCAGATGGAGAAAGAGGGCAGGATCTTTGACAATAACATGGCACATTACGATGGCCGTCACGTCACCTTCTACCCGAGGCTCATGTCCCCCGAGACCTTACAAGAGGGTTATTACTGGCTGAATCACCGCCTGTTCTCCATACCCAGCATCTTTAAGAGGGTAATCATGCCCGCGCAACCCTATCTACTGTCCAGGCTTGGCATCAACTGGACCTTCAGGCGGATGGCCAACCGTGCGCCAAAAGGGGGTATATCCCCCATCGCCAGGCTCCTCCATCGCATCCAGGGTACCCTCAACTCCTCCTCGGAGGGACTCATCCCCAATACCCCACCAGTGGCTGACCTTACTGCATCTGGACAGCAACCTACCCCAGACGGAGACGTCTCAATCGGCCTCTCCCACCTCCTGCAAAACACCAGAGAGGAGGTCATTGAGAGGATACTTAGCATCCATACTACCTATGATGAGAAGATCAAGACCCTACGTGTCTCCCTGAAAGGGGTACTGGACGAAAGGGTAGTAAAAAAGTTCATAAAGAGGATTAACAAGATATTAGCTACAGGGGTGGTAGAGGTGGTGGTGGATTGCAAGGAAGTGGTCCTCTTTTCCAGGACTGCCCTGGCTGAACTCCTGAAACTAAAGAAACTCCAAGAAAAGATAAAGTTTGAGGCCCTTTACCCCCTGGCCCTTAACCATCCTGGTCCAGGGTTGACCAAAGGGGACACGTAGGGGCACGTTGTCCGCCTTAGGCGGATGCCCCTACTGGCGTGGTAAAAGGAATGGAAGACAGGGACCGAGACCGCAAGATAGTAGAGATAGTCAAGATCTTCCTCCGCTCGGTAGTCCTCTACCGGCAGTTCTACGACGATTACCAGAAGGGGACTTTTAGATTTGAGGAAGTCCAGAAGCTCGTAGATGATAAGGGGCAGTCCCTCTTATTCAACCTAAAAAAGATATGCCACTCCATCTTCAGGGAAAACAACTCCAGCTCCAGTAAGGAACAACTCCTTGACCTGGCCGTAAGCTCTATCTTCCACGAGGCCATGATTATCCGAGAGAATTGTTACCAGGTAGAGGCTTATGGCCCGAAGGCAAAAGCCCTGGAAGGAAAACCCCAGAAAGGCCCGCATGAGAAGAAGTTCCTTAAAGAGTTAGACCGCACCCTGGAAAGGGCCAAAAAGAGGCTCACCGTAGAGCTCAAGGAAACCCATGCCCTCCTGTCCGAGACCCTGGAACAGCTAAAAGACTTCATGGCCAGCTACCCTGAAAATGGCCTGTTAATGAGATTCTTCTTAGAGGACGAAAACCTGCTTAAGGAAGTTTTTGGTCCGGAGGGACTGGAGGATCTGTTCTCCGCTATCTATAAGGAAGGGAAATTGGCGGTATTCCAGACCGCCGCTAAGAGTTATTACAACAGCGGCTATTACCAGCAGGCCGCAGACACCATCAAAAAAGCACTGGCCCTCACCACTGACAATGAGACCAGATTCCTCTACTTCTTTTACTCCGGCCTGAGAGATTACTACGAGAACGACTATCGTACGGCCCTGGAAAACTTTCAGGCCGCAAAGGGACTGGAGGTATCCACCTCAGGCGAAACCACATCCCGCCCGGAGTACCTCAAAAGAATCAATTCCCTCTCCAGGGTCATACAAGAGACCTCACAGGAAACGAACAAGGACCTCCAGGGAGTAACGTAGTTGTCTCCCTCCGGAACGGGCCGTCCTCCCCTGCCCTGTACCTCATCGGTGCAGGGCCTGTCTTCTCCAAGAGTGGAGAGGCGTCTAATCATCACCAGAGGCATCGTCCAGGGAGTCGGCTTCCGTCCCTTTGTCTTCAGGTTAGCCACCCACCTCCTCCTCAAGGGTTACGTACAGAACGATACCCACGGGGTCTCCATTGACATTGAGGGAGAAAGGGAACGCCTGGACAGGTTCATCAACTCCATGTTGGACTCCCCTCCACCACAGGCCCTTATTGAAGAACTCCACTGGCAGGACCTGCCCCCCCTGGGTTACACCACGTTTGAGATAAAGGACAGTCAGGTCCAACACCAAAAAGAGGCACTGGTAGCTCCCGATATAGCCACCTGTGAGGAGTGCCTCAAGGAATTCTTTGACCCCGCAGACCGCCGATACCTCTACCCCTTCATCAATTGCAGTCATTGCGGACCACGCTATACCATCACCAGAGACATCCCCTATGACCGGGCCAATACGACTATGGACGCCTTCATTATGTGCCAGGATTGCTCCGGGGAGTATCACGACCCCCAGGACAGGCGGTTCCATGCCCAACCCAATGCCTGCTCCAGATGCGGCCCACGGTTGAGACTGTTAGACTGCCGTGGGAACGAACTACCGGGGGGCGTCCTTGAGCAGGCCGTAAGCCTCCTTAAAGGCGGCAGGATTCTTGCCATCAAAGGCATAGGAGGTTATCACCTGGCAGTAGATGCCACCCAGTCCCATGTGGTATCTGAATTGAGGAATAGGAAACGCCGCTGTGAGAAACCCTTCGCCCTCATGGCCAGAGACCTGGAGGTGGCAAGAAGGCTCTGCCACGTTGGCCCCCAGGAGGCCCAACTCCTCCTCTCCGCCAAGAGGCCCATCGTCCTCCTGGAAAAGAGGCCAGCCCTGGTGGCGGAGCACCAGGGCTATAGCATTGGGGCTCTGCCCCCAATGCTGAACCGTTCCGGTTCAGGGCCGGGGGCTAAGGTGGCCGAAGGCGTGGCGCCAGGTTGCAAGGAACTGGGCATTATGCTCCCCTACACACCCTTACATCACTACCTCTTACGTTACGCTGGAGACCTGTTGGTCATGACCAGTGGAAACGTTACCGACGAGCCAATCGTCTTTGAGGACCCAGAGGCCCTGGCACGTCTTAAAGACGTTGCCGATTACTTCCTGGTCTCCGACAGGCCCATCTTCACCCCCTGTGATGACTCCGTGGTAAGGGCCAATCCGGAATTTGGAATGCGGAATTCGGAATGCGGAATTTCGCACTCCGCACCCCGCACTCCGCATTCCGCAATCCTTATCAGGAGGGCCAGGGGTTACGCACCTTATCCCCTTAGATTAGCCTCTCCGTTCGGGAATAACGTCCTGGCCTGTGGGGCTATGCTTAAGAATACATTTTGTATCGGCAAGAAACACCATGCCTTCCTTAGCCCCCACATCGGAGACCTGGAGAACCTGGAGACCCTGGGGGCCTTCCAGCAGGGCATAGAACGCTTTAAAAAGATGCTCTATCTGGAACCAGATATAGTGGCCTACGATACGCACCCCGACTACCTCTCCACCCAGTACGCCCTTGGACTAGAGGACGGTATCTCAAAAATACCTGTACAACACCATCATGCCCATGTGGTAAGCTGTATGGCCGAGAATGGCCTGGAAGGAGAGGTCATAGGGGTCGCCTTTGATGGCCTGGGCTACGGCGAGGACGGCCATCTCTGGGGAGGGGAATTCCTCCTGGCAAGCCCTCAAGGCTACCGCCGGATGGGGCATCTGGAGTACGTCCCCATGCCAGGCGGACAGAAGGCCATAAAGGAGCCCTGGCGTATGGCCCTCAGCCACCTCTACCACCTTTTTGGAGAGGACTTTCTGAAGATGGACATAGAATTTGTAAGGAGATTGGATAAGGGGAAGTGGCCTACTGTAAAGGAGATGATGGATAAGAAAATAAACTCACCCCTGACCTCCAGCATGGGGAGGCTCTTTGACGGGGTGTCAGCCCTGATGGGTATACGGGGGGTAATAACCTACGAGGGCCAGGCCGCCGTTGAACTGGAGCAAATAGCTGACGAAGGGTCTGATACGTCCTATCACTTTAAGCTAAAGGAGAAAGAGGGCAAGACCCTTATAAGCTGTAGTGGTCTATTTGAAGGGGTCTTGCAAGACCTCCTCTCAGGGACACCGACCCCAAAGGTCTCTTCCAGATTTCACCACTCAGTCGCCCTTATGACAGGAGAGGTCTGTAAGAGGATACGGGGAGAGAGCGGGCAGAAAAGGGTGGTCCTTAGTGGGGGAGTCTTTCAGAACGTCCTCCTCCTGAGGCTCTGTGAGGGTATCCTTAGCAGGGAGGGATTTGACGTCTATATCCACCACAAGGTGCCCACCAATGATGGCGGCCTCAGCCTGGGCCAGGCAGTAATTGCAGACAGGCGGAATACGCCCCCTTTAAAGGAGGCAAAGTAATGTGCCTGGGCGTCCCTATGAAGGTAGTAGAGTTAGACCCACCTGTGGGAGAACTGGGGGGCTTAAGGTGCAAGATAAACCTGTCTCTACTGGATAGTGTCTCGGTGGGGGATTATGTCATCGTCCATGCAGGCTACGCCATAGAGAAACTAGATGAAAAAGTGGCTAGGAAGACCCTCCAGTTCATGTCCACCCTAAGCAGTTCTACCCCGGACACGACAGGACTTAAGCCATGAAATACACCCGTAGCCGCAGGTCATGCCCGAGGCAGATTCGCCGAGGCGAACTTTAGCCTGCGAAAACACCCGGACACACAGGGTTCAGACCATGAAATACATGACAGAGTTCAGAGATAAGGAACTGGCCCGGGGGCTGGCCCAGAGGATTTCCTCCCTCCTGGATGGGCGGTGTTACACGATTATGGAGGTCTGCGGTACCCATACCATGAACATCTTTAGATACGGACTAAAGGGTCTGCTGCCTGCCAACCTCAGACTGCTATCAGGGCCAGGATGCCCCGTCTGTGTCACCCCCACAAGCTACATAGACCAGGCCATTACCCTGGCCCACGTCCCCGGGGTAATCATCTGCACCTTCGGAGACATGCTCAAGGTCCCA
>DATETB010000049.1:0-2109 GCA_035283825.1 Candidatus Brocadiales bacterium
CTTTACCTTAAGGACGGCAGGGTTGTACTCAAAGACGTGTCCTACCATAAGGACAAGTTTCTTGTCCTCAGCCAGTTGTATTAAGTCCTCGCACTCCTTAGTATTAACGGCGAGGGGTTTTTCCACAAAGACGTGTCTCCCTGAGACCAAGGCCGCCCTGGCCACCTCATGATGGTAGGCCGGCTGGACGGCTACCACTACGGCCTCCACCTCTTTGTCTTCAAGCAGGTGGGGGTAGTCCTCATAAACCCTTAGTTGAGGGTACGTCTGGGCTATCATCTCCCTTCGGGCCTTGCTCTTGTCACAGATAGCACGGACCGATTGGGGGTTTAGCCTTAGAAAGTCTCTTATAAGGTTGGGCCCCCAGTAACCCGCCCCGATTATTCCCAGCTTTACCATCTTCCTGTCAACCCTTCTTTGGGAGATAGACGTAAAGTGCCACAATAAACAGGTTGTAGGCTATCCTGGTCAAACCCAAAACGGTTCTTTCTGATGCAAGGTGAATCTAACCAAATCAGGGTTAAAACAAAATAGAATATCCTAGCAGGGCAAAAAGTCAATCATTTTTTATTGGTAAGTCGGGCCAGGGAATGTCAATCCGCCCCGGGCGGAGCGGACTTACCACCCCCGAGGCCAGGGATTAAGGGTTAGGGGCAAGAATTAAGAATTCAGAGGTCAGTAGTAGGGGCGGTTCGCGAACCGCCCCTACAACTGATTGCTGACTACTGTATTCTTTATTCTTTCCCTGGCTCCTACAGGCGTCAGCAGGGCACCTCTATTCTCATAAAGTAGAGGTCTACCCCTTCTTTGGGATGTTCTTCTGGTGGGATGGTCTTGAGATAAGATTCCAGTGCCCTACAGAGATTATCTCTGGCCTCTTCCTGGGTGGCCCCCCTGGCCAGTATCTCCGTCTCCATGCAGTGGGCTAGATAGCCCGCACCCTCTCTTCTTATAAGGACTGTGAATTGGCGTAACATTTCTTTCCCTCTTAAACGTATTTTATCACCTCTCTATATCTTATGGTAGGGGTTTTTCGGGATATGGGGTACATAGACTGAGACCTCTGTAAAACCCTACAAGATGACACGAAGTAGTGCGGTGACTTTCGCAGAGGTCTCAGACTATTAGTTCAGATAAACTCTTCCAGCACTCTCTCAAACCTGGAGCGGTCTGGTCCGCCCGTGGCAGACTTTACCAGTGGCGCCTCCCTTATGGCATGTATCTGCTCCTCCATGGTGGGCCTTTTGGGATTGGTATAGATGACACCAATGGGAATTCCATTACCCCACTCCTGGGCCTTCTGGAAGGCCGCAACCCTATCTGACGGGTCATACTTGCCGCCCTCATCCAATTTATAGACCCTCTCCTTGTACCAGGCAAAGGTGTTCAGTTTGTTAAAACTGGGGCAAGGCTGGAGGACGTCCACCAGGGCGAAGCCTTTGTGCCGCACGGCCTTCTGTATCAGGCCCACCAGGTGGTCCTTCTCCCCGGTAAAGCCCCTGGCTACAAAACTGGCGTCCATGGCCGCCGCCACCAGGACGGGGTTAAAGGGGGCAAGGATTACGCCCTCTGGCTGTATCTTGGTGGCAAAACCCGTATCGCTGGTAGGCGAGGCCTGTCCCTTTGTCAGGCCGTACACCTGATTGTTATGTACTATCAGGGTTATGTCTACGTTCCTTCGTATGGCGTGGAGGAAATGGTTCCCACCCTCACCGTAGCAATCCCCGTCTCCGGCGATGGCCAATACCGTCAGTTCGTGGTTGGCCAGCCTTGCCCCGGTAGCAGGCGGTAAGGTACGGCCGTGGAGGCTGTTGAACGTGTTGCATCTCAGGTAGTGGGGGAGCTTGCCTGCCTGCCCGATGCCAGAGACAAGGAGTACCTCGTGCGGCTCCTTCCCCAGGCCCACCAGGGCCTCCTGTACAGCCCTGAGGAGCATGAAATTCCCGCACCCCGGACACCAGGCCGTCGGCCCGCCTGCATAGTCTTTTAACGTAACCATTACTATCTCCAAACTAGTAGCTAGTAGTTAGTAGCTAGGGGTTGAATTTTTTTCTTTCCTAGCTACCAGCTACTGGCTACTAGCTACTTATTTTATCCCCTCCATAATAT
>DATETB010000050.1:0-6138 GCA_035283825.1 Candidatus Brocadiales bacterium
AGGCTGTTGGGGGGGCACTTGGCCGCCCTCAGCTTATTAACCAGGTTGCTCAGGGACACAATTTTTGAGTCAATGGTCTCACTCAGTGTCATAGTAGTGAGATTCTACTCACTGAGAGAGGAAAGTCAAGGGGGTTCTGCCAGGAACCAGGGGCTAGGGATTAGGGACTAGGGAAAATGTCAAAGTCCAAATGACAAATGAAATCCAAAATCCAAATTTCAAAGAAAACTTGAGGCCAAAAACATTTGGCATTTGAACTTTGACATTGACTTGACATTTGAGCTTTGGAATTTGGGTTTCCCTACCCCCTACTCCTGGGCGACCCACCGGGTCGCCCCTACCCCCTACCCCTTGTGTCCGGCATGAGGCCTGACATGCCTAGCTTCTGGTATATGGAGGACCATGACCTCTTCGCAAAGAGGATGGGGACGCTCCTTGACCGTGAGAGGTTTTTTACCCTCTGGGTGATGTTGTGGCTGGCATAATCACAAAGCACTATGATAAGGTCCATACCTTCGGGCAGTCCATTCCTGAACCCCGACTGGTCCCTTCCGGTCAGGTGGACTATGCGTGTGGCCCCCAGTTTGGTCAGCTCCCTCGGAATAGAACCCAGGTGGTCACCACCTACAATTAGAACAGACATCTTTTGGTCTCCTTTCTTCTAAATAAGGGCAAGGTTGGGGGCATCCGCCCCTTCGGCTTCGCTCAGGGCAGGCTCAGGCGGACAACCCTATAGGGGGCATGCTCAGACATGCCCCTTTAAGACTAAACATGAATGAGTCTCAATCTCAATCTACTCTCAAAATTTTTATTCCTCTACCATCATGCCTTTCCCCTCCTCCTCTTTGGTGCCCCACATCTCGTACATAGGACATATAATGTAAACTATCATGACCCCTGCCAGCACAATGTACGAAGAGAGGAGGAGGAGCGAAAACCCAGGGGATACATACCTTACCAGCCATGGCCCAATAAGATTACAGACAATCCCTACAAAGGATGCCACATAGGTGGCCAGCTTCAGCCCTTCCCTCGTTGCCGTCATGGAAAGGATTCTGGACAGCACAAAGAATATTAGTGGCATGGAGAAGGTATGTACGTGGGTCACTTCCAGTAGCTCCCTCCTGCTCTTGGGAAAGAGCAGACCTTCCTTTGGTAGTGGGGCATTCTCCGGCTCGTCCTCCCGCACGTTGCCCAGGTAGTAACGGTCCACCTTTTCTGGACAGAACTTCGTCCTTTCGTAAAAGTTCAGAAAGGCCACCCCCATGCTTATCCCTATCATAATGAGGAAGAAGCTGAAGAAGACCTTGTTACTCAAGGAGGCTGAGGACAGGCGTCTTGGCATCCTTTTGGGCCCTCCTGGTTGTCTCTTTAAATGACTGTTCCATGCCCTTTGTGACCTTAAAGTTTATCTCCCCGCCACTCTCCCAGGCTATAAGTCCTGAAGTCTCCTTCAAATGACCTTCCAGGAGTTCCCGCCCCTTTTCCTCCCCCAGCACAAAGACACTGGTAGATAGGGCGTCGGCCTCTGTGGCACTGGGCGCTACCACCGTTACGCTTACCATCCCCTCCACCGGCCATCCGGTCCTGGGGTCAAGGATATGGGAATATCTCTTGCCATTTACCGTAAAGAACCTCTCGTAATCGCCAGAGGTAGCCACTGCACGGTCTTTCAGCTCCAGATGACCCATCAGACGGTCTTTTTCCCTGGGATGTTGTACGCCTATCTTCCAGAAATCCTTACCTGGGGGGTTGCCCAGGGCATAGATATTACCGCCGAGGTTGACACAGGCGGACTCTATGCCCCTGCCCTTTAATACCTCCACTGCCCTGTCTACGGCGTAACCCTTACCTATGGCCCCCAGGTCTAACCTGGTAGATGGATTGCTAAAGGAGATGCCCCCCCTTGTGCCTGAGGCGGGCCTCTGAACGGTTATATTCTTATAAGAGATGGCAGGGCGTACAGACTGTACCTCTGCCTGGGAGGGGACCCTTACCTTTCCATCGTAGAAACCCCATAGATTCAACAGTGGTTCCACGGTTATATCAAAGGCCCCCTGGGTCAGGCGGCTGTAGTAAAGGGACTTTTCTATGACCTGTAGGAGCTCTTCGTCACAGTCAATCGTCCCCTTCCCGGCCCCTCTGTTGACCCTGGATAGTTCGCTGTCAGGCTTATAATTGCTCATGAGCCTGTCCAGCCTCTCCATCTCCACCAGGGCCGCCTTTACGGCCTCTGCCGCCGCTTCCTTGTTTGGCGCATAGAGGGAGACCTCTGCATACGTCCCCATTATAAGCCTTGCCTCTTTATAGAGTTCCTGGGGGTAGTCTGCGTAAGAGACAGGTAACGCTATGACAGACCCGTCAGTGGTTGAGGCGGGCTTTGAGTAAGGGGCCGCCATGGACAGTCCCCTATTCCCACTGATATAAAAATTCTCCACCACTGCCAGTACCTTTTTCACCCCTTCACACATGCACACCACTGACATGGTAGCCCCGGTGATGTTTATGATGTCCTTGTTTATCCTGAGGGGGTTCTTTAAGGACTTGCCAATGAACTGGTGCAAGAACCTCCGTTTGGCCACCTCCCCACCGCGACTCTCCCTGTAGACCAGCACCGCCAGGTCCTTTATCTTCCCATTGGGCCTTACCGCCACTATAAAGTCAAAGGGATGGAACTTCCCCACCTCATTGGTTATCACGGCGTAGCCCAGTACCTCATCCCCCTTCTTACCGATATAGACAAGGAAGCCCTCTTCAAAGAGCCTTCTATCTAACCTGTCTTCCAGGGCCTTTTTATCCCCTGTAGAGGGGAGGATGCTATCGGTCAATATCTCATCGGCCTCAGGGAAGACCCGTTCCAGGGCCTCCTCTTCGGTAAGAAAGACCTGGATTTCGTAATTATCCTGGGGTTCAGTCTGCTGGGAAAAGACCGGCAAAGATAATAAAAAGACCAAGAATACGCCAAATATACCTTGCCCCAGGCTCACTTTTTCTCCTTACTTTTCAACGCCTTATCTATCTCCTGAAATAACAACCCTTCCACCTCCCCGGTGGAGGCCTTCCTTGTCCATCTGTAGGCCTGGCTTCCACCTGGCCTCTTTTCCTCTACGAGGTAGCGGATAGTGACCATAGTAGTATCTCCCCTTGATACAAGGGTCAGCCTCATCTTATAACGCTCCTTCCAGTGGCCTCCCTTTACAAAACCCATAAACCTCTCGCCCTCCCGACAGAACCACCTGGTTTCTATCTCCCCGGTTGCCTTATTTATCTCCTTTGTGTCTATGTCCAGTCCTTCCAGTGTCTTCGTGACACCCTCCCAGGCCTCCTCGTGGCCAGCCGTGTAAGCCCTGGAGTATTGGGGCTGGGCAACCTCCAACCCTCCCATACTTGCACAGCCCGCCAAGATAAAAATGATACACGAAAGCGTATAAAACATTTATCAATTCTAATGAAATCAGACCCTTTCTACAAATGTTTTCGTGGACATTCCACTCCCTCACGGCCCAACTAGAAGTATGTTGCTAATCCAAAGATTAAGGCATTGTTGTTTATTGAATCAGCCCGTCCAATGGCTGGGAACCCTCTCCGGAAGTGTTCCCCGTTAAACTGGTAATCCAGTTTAATGACCGTGTCTTCAGTGTATCTGAAGTTAAGGCCGAGGGTCAGGCGGTCCTGCCTGTCTCCCCTGTCCAGGTCCATCTGCTCCCACCTGGTGGCAAGGGTAAAGGTAGAACGGTCAGTAAAGATTTTTGGTGCAAAGTCGTGCAAGAACCCGGGCATGAAGTGATACCTTGGCTCTACGTAATAACCAGAGAGCCGCTTGGGAACCTTGGTCCTTGGGGTGGTCAGGCCCATAAGCCTGTCTATGCCCTTTTTCTCTATATCTGCATAAGCCCCTTCCCCTACAAGTTCAAACGGTCCTTTCTGCCAGGCAAAGTCCAGGGCACTGATCGTAATGTTCCTGCTACTCCTCCTCCCTGCCCCAATGGCATCCCAGGCCCCATGATAGGCAGAGCCTCCGATTTCAAGGCCAAGGAAGGGGCTAAAGGCTACCCTGCCCACGATGGCCTTGTTTTCGTTAATGTCCTCGTCCATCCTGAAGAAGGACCTCCCCCTTCCACCCCTTGTCCCGTTGACGGAGTCAAAGAAGACCCTATCCGTACCTCCAATCCTATCCATCCCCTTTATACCCTGGGTAACGTAGACCTCGTAATCAAGTTTGGACGTCTCCGAAGGATAGAAAGTCCCCAAAAACCCCATGCCTGCCTCTGTCATAGTGGTAGGGATGACAAAGGTATCAACCAGGGGGCGGTCAACGAGGTCTTGTAGAGGGGCATCGTGGACAAGATTGAACTTCCCTAAGGGCAAGAGGACGTAACCTGCCCTGAAATTGACCTCGTCCCTGAGGAGGAAGTCTATCGTAGCAAATTCCAGCTTCACGTCCCCCCCCAGTCTTACGTTTTGACCTGTTGCGGCGCTCGTAATATCCGCCGCCCCAGTAATTCCACCATGCTCTACCTCCAACTCACTAGCCACTTTAATCCTGTCTGAAACGTCGGCGTAGATGAAGGGCACGAAGCGAATGGTCTCAAACCTGTCGTTCCCCCCATCCACCGTACGGAAACTTGCATCCGTATAGCCGCCCAGGTAGGTGTTACGCCCCATCCTGCGGAGGAAGGGTTTGGTATAGATACCTCCAAATTGGGGAGACAGCCCCTTCTTAGCAAACTCTTCTGACTTCTTTGGGCCATAAAACTCATCCAGGGTAAATTTTTTCTCCATCTGTTCGTGGGCCTGGCTTATGTCCTCCATCTTCTTGGCCTGTAGCTCGTTCTTTTCCTTAAGCTCGGTAATAACGGCCTGGTCTTTGTCAGCCCTTTCCCCCTGTTTGGTCAGGGAGGCCTTAAGGGACTGGAGTTCCCTCTCCATGGCATCAATCCTGGCCTTCACATCCTCCTGGGCGTACAAAGAAGCCCCACCAAAGAGGAGTACCAGGGCAAACTGAAGCAACAGCACCAAAGGTCTTTTCATGTCTACTCTCCTTCTTGTAATTGAGACTCTGTCTCTATAATTATCCAAAATTTAACTCTTTCTTGTCTCTTAAAGGGTTATAAATGCAAGATGGATACAGCTATAATTACTGCGATTGAGTCTCAGTATATTCATTGCTGCCCCTCTTGTCAAGTCTTTTTTAAATTTTTTTATGTCTGGAGATGATGCAGAAGAGGCCTGTAGAGAATTTTGCGGGAAGTGACCCCTATGGGATTTGAACCCATGTTCTCAGATCGAAAATCTGATGTCCTAGGCCGGACTAGACGAAGGGGCCACGAACTTCAAATTACAAATCTCAAATTACAAATTCCAGTTTTTAATTTGTAATCTGAAATCTGTAATTTTATGTTATTGGTGAGGGCAGCAGGGCTCGAACCTGCGACCTACGGCTTAAAAGGCCGTTGCTCTACCAACTGAGCTATACCCCCACAGGGGTCTTATAATATAGGTTTTATGCCTCCATATCAATATAATTTTCAAGCCCTCAGGACTATTCAGAGGTATGGTCACGATTTAGGTTAGTCTGGGTTGTCTCCGCATGTCCCATCATAGAGACCGTCCATGCCTGAAGGGTGGTCTCAAAAAAATCATAACCAGGGCATTGATTATTTAGAAGTAATTATGTAATAATGAAATTTTTATTTCCGTCAATCTATTGAGACCTTGCCCCGCATCAACAAGGTACGGGGTTTGTGCAGGGCGCAAGATACCAACGCATAAGACAAAATGAAAGACATTACTAGAGAGACCTTTGAACTCTTTACTAGATACGTAGTGCCCAACTACAACAGGAACCCGATAGTCATGACTAAGGGGAAGGGGGTTCACCTGTGGGATAGCGAGGGGAGAAAATATTTGGACCTCTTTTCCGGATGGGCTGTAAGTGGCCTCGGACACTGCCATCCCAGGGTGGTCAAGGCCCTGAAGAAACAGGCTCGGACCCTCCAGCACGTGCCTAACGTCTATTATAGCCTGCCCCAGGGTAGGCTGGCCCAGTTCGTCTCAGAGAAGTCCTTCGGTGGGCAATGTTTCTTTTGTAACAGTGGGGCCGAGGCAAACGAGGCGGCAATAAAGTTGGCCAGGTTG
>DATETB010000051.1:0-2027 GCA_035283825.1 Candidatus Brocadiales bacterium
AACGTGGGGGCCACGGCCGGGGCCAGCCTTGAGCATACCCATACCCAGCTCATCGTCACCCCTATCGTCCCCCTGGTGGTGGCCACGGAAATGGAAGGCAGTCTCGCCTTCTACAAGTACAGGGGAAGATGCCTGTTCTGCTACATGATGAGGCAGGAGATATCTACGGCCAGCCGAATAGTATTAGACGGTACCTACTTCTGCACCTTTGCCCCCTATGCCTCCAGGTTCCCTTTTGAACTGTGGATACTACCCAAGAACCATTCCTCCCATTTTGAGAACATACAGAAGTTTGAGGTGGAAGAACTGGCGGAGACCCTGTGGACTGCCCTGGCCAAGCTGGAAGGCAGTCTTGAGCAACCCCCCTACAACTTCATCATCCACACCAGTCCTTTTGACCACCCGGAACTGGATTATTACCACTGGCACATAGAGATAATCCCCAGACTCACCAGGGTGGCAGGTTTTGAGTGGGGTACTGGATTCTACATCAACCCCGTGCCCCCGGAGAATGCGGCAGAATATCTCAGACAGGTAAAACCAACCAAGGCGGCATCCGCCTCGGATGGACTCCCGGTAAAGGAGCCAACAAGATGAACATTGTTTATGTATCTCCGGAGATAGAACCATTTGCAAGGACTGGCGGGTTGGGAGACGTCCTGGGCGCACTACCCAGGAGTGTAGCAAAACTGGGCCACAAGGTCTGCCTCTTTATGCCCCTCTACAAGCAGGTCAACCGCAAGGAATTCTCCCTGTCTCCTACCAGGATTACAGTCGCCGTACCCATGCCCAATAAGACCTCCATCGGGCTCGTCTACTCCTCCTGTATGCCCGACACACGCATACCAGTGTACTTTATTGAAAACGCAGAGTACTTTGAAAGGGCTGAGCCTTACAAAGACCCTGCCACGGGGCTTGACTACAAGGATAACTGCGAGAGGTTCGCATTCTTTTCCAGGGCGGTACTGGAGACCATTAAGGCCCTGGGCCAGACTCCGGACGTCCTCCACGCCAATGACTGGCAGTCCGCCCTGGCCCCGGTTTATTTAAAGACCATCTGCCAGGGAGACGCCTTCTTCCGCAATACCATTACGGTCTTCACCGTCCACAACCTGGCCTACCAGGGTCTATTCCCTAAAGAGGATATGCCCCTGACAGGACTGGACTGGAGTTACTTTAACTGGAAGCAGTTGGAGTATCATGGAAGGCTAAACGTCCTCAAGGCAGGACTGGTCTTCTCCGACCTTATCACTACCGTAAGCAGACGCTACGCCCAGGAGATACAGACCCAGGAGTTCGGCCGCGGCCTGGAGGGCGTCCTCCAGGAACGTTCCAAAGACCTCTTCGGGATAGTAAACGGCGTGGACTACAACACCTGGAATCCCGACAAGGACAAACTCATCCCCTCCAGATACGGCCCGAAGAACCTGAAGGGGAAAAAGGCCTGCAAGAAACACCTCCAGAAGAAGTGCGGACTCAAAGAGAGGGAGGACGTACCGGTGATAGGGTGGATAGGGAGGTTGGCCGAACAGAAAGGGGTGGACATGCTCCTGGAAGGGTGGGAGGAGCTAATGGGACTGGACCTGGAGCTCGTCCTACTGGGGAAGGGAGACCAGCCTTATGAGGAGGCCCTGAAGTCCAGGGCCTCCAGGTATCCAGGAAAGGTATCAATAAACATTGGCTTTGATAACCGCCTCTCCCACGAGATAGAGGCCGGCTCAGACATGTTCCTCATGCCATCCAAATTTGAGCCCTGCGGCCTCAACCAACTCTACAGCCTCAAGTATGGCACGGTACCCATCGTAAGGCATACGGGGGGACTGGTGGATACGGTGGACGAGCAGGTAGGGTTCACCTTTAACTCCAGTAATACCCCGGAGATGATTAGTACAATCAAGCGGGCACTGGAGTCCTACCGCAACACTACCCAGTGGACCGATCTCGTAAGGCGGGGTATGCTCCAGGACTGGTCCTGGGATAAGAGTGCCAGGGAGTATGTTGAGCTTTACCAAAGAAAAAGAGTTTAA
>DATETB010000052.1:0-7064 GCA_035283825.1 Candidatus Brocadiales bacterium
AAGGGGATAGTGAAGAAGGACTGAAACCTGTAGTCAGTAGCCAGTAGACAGTAGTCAGGGGAAAAAATTCAACTCCTAGCTACTTGCTACTAGTTGCTGGCTACTGCCTACTGTCTACTTGTTTTTTAGCTACCTACTGCCGGCTTCGTGCTTACTGCCCCTGATATTCCCCGTTTACAAAGGACTTTCAGTGATTACAATGTAAACTTTTATGGGGCAGGGCTTATCTAATTGTTAAGGGTCTGAAACGTGGAGAGATACGACCCCGAGAATAACCTTATAGAGAGGATTAAGGAAGGGGACGAAAGGGCCTTTGAAGAGCTGGTAGGTAGATAGGTACAAGAGGATGGGTTTCTCCCTGGCCTACCGTTTTCTGGGAAACCCTGAGGACGCCAGGGACGTATCTCAGGAGGCGTTTGTGCAGGTGTATCTCCATATCAAAGGTTTCCGGGGGGATAGCACCTTTAAGACCTGGTTCTATAGGATTATTATTAACCTCTGCCGCAGGGTCGCCACGGGCAGGCAGAAGAGGGCTGAGCAGTCCCTGGACCCTTATATTGAAAAGGAGATGGAACACCAGGCCCGGGAGGACGTGGAAGAGGAGGTTAGGAGAAAGGAGCTTAAGATGGCCGTAGAGGAGGCCGTCAGAGGACTTCCTGTAAGGCAGAGAGAGGTCTTCGTCATGAAGCACATGGAGGGGATGAAGATATCCGAGATAGGCGAGGTCCTTAACTGTGCCGAGGGGACGGTTAAGATACACCTCTTCAGGGCCGTGAGGGCACTGCAAGAGAGATTAAAGGGCTGGAGGTAGGCCATGAGGTGTAAAGAGGCAGAAAGTGAATTAGTCAACTATTACTACAACGAGGTTGATGCCACCACAAGATCCGCCGTATCAGACCATATCTCTACCTGCCCCAGGTGTCAGGTCTCCTGGAAAGACCTCAACGCCACCCTGAAGGGTGTGGAACGAGGCGTCCCTCCTGCAAAGGTCATTGAGGGAGACTACCTTGCGGGGGTGTTCAAGAAGATAAAAAAGAGACAGAGGCATAAACTCTTTGTTACCCTCGTCTCGGCCATTACGCCGTTCGTGCTGATGGTGTCATTGGGCGTAACTGCATATATTATTAAGACAAAGATAGAGACGTCCCTGGTTGCCCAGGAATATGAGCTAATTGAACATCTTGACCTGGTACAGGACATGGAGATTATCCAGAACCTGGAGGACTTAGAGGCCATTCCCACGGAAGGGGCATGAGGTTATTAGTATTGGTGCTGATGATAATGCTCGCCTCTTCGCCTGTCCTGGGCGCCGGAGATTCTAAGGCCAAGACCAGTAAGGAAGAGGAAGAGATTGTTGAAGTCCTTGAGATGCTGGAGGAGTACGAACTGCTTCAGGATATGGAGACCCTGAAGTCCTACCCTGAGCCTAAGCAAAGGGACGAAGGGGTAGAAGGAAAGAATAAGTCTAATCCAGGAAAGGACAAGAAGTCGGAGAAGAAATGAGAAGGACAGTCCTTATACTGAACAAAGCGGATATATTGGCCACCCTTGCCTGTCTCCTTATCTCAACCATTGTCCTTGCCCTGTACCCACATAGTACGGGGCTGGCCGAGGAAATAGTAGGGCCAACTCTGCCTAAGGAAGATATGGGTTTCAAAGATAAGCTCAAGAGATGGCGTGAGATGAGCCCTGAGCAGAAGGAGATAATCAAAGAACGTTTCCGCCAGTGGAAGGAACTCCCTCCGGAAGAAAGAGGTAAGCTAAGGCAGAATTTTCAGAGATTCAAGGCCATGCCCCCGGAACAGCGTCAGATTCTAAAGGAGAGGTTCAGGCGGTTCAAGAACCTGTCTCCGGAAGAGAGGCAGGGGCTGTTAGAGAATTACGAGAAGTGGAGGTCCCTTGACCCGGAAAAGAGGAAAGAGCTACGGAAAGAATTCAAGCGGTGGAAGGACCTGCCCCCCGAACGCCGGAGGGAGATGAAGGGCCGTCTGAGGAAGCCCTTTCTGCCAGGCACGCCAGACGGAAGTACGTCTCCTCCATCCCAGGTGGACATACTCCCTAAGCCACGTCCTAACCGTCCTACTGGGCCGCCTCCCGGAGGCAAGGGCAAGGGGCCAGGGGTTAGGGAGTAGGGGGTAGGGGTCAGGGGTAGCCGCAGGCTTTAGCCTGCGTTATACTTTCTCCCTAATCCCTGCCCCCTAACCCTTGACATAATAACCATTAAATTGTAACGTGGATTCTATGCCTATTAAAAGACTCCAAAAAAGTGGTATCCGTCTCAGGCGGACTCCCCCCGAAGGGGGGACAAGGTCCAGGAGGGAATTTCTAAAGGCCGGGGCAGTGGCCGCAGGTGCCCTGTGCCTGGGCTGTCCAAATGCCTTCTTGACACTAGATGGTGCTACCGCCTTTGCTACCATGGAGTCGGCGGAGGGTCTGGTAACGGGGCAATCCGAAAAGGAGTTCCCTCTCAAGGAGGCCATGTATTACAAGAAGCTGGAGACCCTCAGGGTGGAGTGTCAACTCTGTCCAAAGGGATGCAAGGTTGCTGATTTAGAGCGGGGATACTGCGGAGTAAGGGAAAACCGGGGTGGTGACTACTATACCCTGGTACACTCCAGGGCATGTGCCTTGCACGTTGACCCTATAGAGAAAAAACCCTTCTTCCATTACCTCCCGGGTACCCCGGCCCTTTCGGTGGCGGCCCCCGGGTGCAACGTAGAATGTAAATTCTGCCAGAACTGGCAGATATCTCAGTTCAGGCCGGAACAGATAGATTGTACAAGGCTCTCCCCGGAAGACCTTGTCAGGATGGCCAAGCAGAGTTCTTCTCCCACCATCGCCTTCACCTATTCTGAGCCGGTGGTCTTTTACGAATACATGTACGACACCGCAAGGATGGCCAGGGGGCAGGGCGTTACCAGTGTAGCGGTCTCCAACGGTTACATAAAGGAAGAGCCGCTGGTGGAGCTATGCAAATATCTGGACGCCGTGAAGATTGACCTTAAGGCCTTCACGGAGAAGTTCTATAAAGAGACCTGCAGCGGGGAGCTAAAACCCGTCCTGGAGACCTTAAAGACCTTAAAACGGCTGGGCAAGTGGTTTGAGATTGTGGTACTGATTGTCCCCACCCTGAACGATAGTGAAGGGGAGATAAAAGAGATGTGCAGCTGGGTACTTCAGGAACTTGGTCCGGACGTGCCCATCCATTTCTCCCGTTTCCACCCCACTTACAAGATAATGAACCTGCCGCCTACCCCTGTGGCCATCTTGGAGAGGGCCAGGCAGATTGCCCTTGATACAGGACTCCACTTCGCTTATCTGGGTAACGTCCCAGGCCATGAGGGGGAGAGTACCTATTGTCCCAAGTGCAAGGAGCTGGTTATAAAGAGGGTCGGTCTTGTGATGGCCAAGAACCATCTCCAGGAGGGGCACTGTGGTAACTGTAAGCACCCCATACCCGGGGTCTGGAGTGTAACTAGGGGTTAGGGGCTAGGAATTGCGGAATGCGGATTTAGGATTTGGAATTTATAAATTCGCAATTTCTCTAACCCCTAGCTTCTTGTCTCCTGCACGGTTTGGGCCAGGAGTAATATAAAACTCACCCCATTAAAGGCCCCCGCCACCCAGCACGCACCTTCTACACCCAGGACGGGCAGCAGTACAACCCCTACCAGGATAGCCCCTGCGAAGGCGCCGGCGTGGTCAACACTATCCAGGATACCTGCAGTAAAACCCATCTCTGCCGCTTTAGTCGGGAGTCCGCCTGAAGCGGATGCCGCCTCCTCCATGTAGAGTTTGCTGGCGACAGGGAATTCCATCCCTGTCAGCAGACCGGGTATTACTACCAGAAACATAAACAACGCCTCTGAGCCAGACATGGTCGCTGGGAACCATCTAAGGATAGGTATCAGTATAAGGGAATAGGATACTACGCCCATTACTATCCACATGAGCACACGGGAACAATCCCTCTGTCCCTTCAAGATTACGGTATTGCTCAGGTATCCTCCCAGGGCCAGGCCCATCATGAATAGGGCCACTATGAGACCAATCCTTTCATAGATGTAACCGTAGACGTTTTGGAAGGAGAAGATGAGGATAATCTCCAGTACAATCCCCGCAAAGCCCGTAGTGGCAATGGCCAGGAGGCAGTTGAAACGCCTCTGTCGTTTAATAGAGGGAGGAAGGAGTCTTACCATAGGAAGCCTTACAAGGAGGAAGGCCCCGAGTGCTACAAAAAAATACCATAGTTTGACCCTGGACATGGCATGGAGTACCGGCATTAGTTGTCCCCCCGCAAATTGCTCCCACAGGAGGAGGTTGAAGAAATAGGTTACAGGTCTTGAGTCCGTGTTCAGAGGGATGTCTTTTCTGTTTTGAAGTCGTCTCTCTATGAAACGGACTTGCTCAGGCTGGAGGTAAGTAAAGAGGTGGTACTCCGAGAAATAATCCGACTGGACGCCCCGCTCCTTGTAGCGGGAAGTCAGGGTAGGAATATCCGTAGTAACGGTGTCAGGTGCTGAGCTTGCAAGGTAATAATTGGTCTGTCCAGGGGTAACCGCTACGTAAGGAAAGACCTCTTTTAAGGTTTGGTATACGGAGCCAGTATAATTGCCCACCATCTCCCCTATGTAAGCCACTGCGGAGCTTACGGAGGTGACCAGCACCCCCTGGGGTTCAAGCAGGGCCTTTGCCTCCTTGAAGAACTCCAGGGTATAGAATCGGTTTAAGGAGGCCGTGGAAGGGTCGGGCATGTGGATGAAGATTAGGTCGTATCTATATCGCCCCCTGGATTCCTTTACGAAGTGTCGCCCGTCCAGATAAAAGACCTTCACCCTTGAGTCCTCCAGCGCCCTCTTCTCTTCTTCAGGGAGATAGGGTCTTGTGATACCCAGGAGTTTAGGGTCCAGCTCCACGTAGTGTAACTCCTCCAGGGGGTACTTGAGCATCTCACTCAGCAGTCCCCCCATCCCCCCTCCAATGAGGAGTACCCTCCTGGGGGCAGGGTGTTCCAGCATGACCAGATGGGCTATCGGCCCATATTCATAAGGGTTGGGAAAGGAGAAGGCGTGTTGTCCACTGGCATAGACGCTATATTGTCCTGCCTCCTTACCAAGGGCGATGTTCTGATACCTGGTATCGGCAGACGCCACCAGTTCAATGCCCGGGTTTAGAGACTCCCACCGCTTGCGGATAAAGAAGTCCTCCACGTCCCGGATATCCCCGGAGACGATGAGCCATAATGCAACGGAGAGGAAGATACCAGAGAGCAGTAGGGGCATCCACCTGAGGCGGAGCCGTGCCCCTACACCCTCTATAAAGATAGATAGTAGCAAGAGATTGGCAAGGACGATGGAATCCAGGAGGGCCATGGCATAAAAGGAAGATACCCTTGGGGCTAACGCAAAGGTAAAGACTACACCCCCCAGGAGACTACCCAGGGACTCCAGGATATACACGGCCCCGATGTCCGTTGCCGCCCCCCTGGTAAAACCCTTAAAGACGCGGGCTGAAAAGGGGAATATGAAACCTACGACAAAACTGAAGGGCATGATTATGAGGGGCGAAGACAAGAGCAGGCCCAGTATGGATATGTGTTGCCCATAAGGCACGTGGATTATAAAGCGCAGCAACCTGATGGCCACTACCTGCCCGGGGAGCACCAGGCATAGGGTCAAGATAAGAAAGAGGAAGGTGGTAGAGACAGTGGGTACTGCTTTCTGCATACTACCTACTGCGTACTGCTTACTGCTTTTTAGGGCCTTTGCCCCGAGCCCCGCCCCCAGGGCTACCCCAAAGAGCCACGTCCCCAGAATCACCCCCAGGCACAACTCGTTCCCGTAGAAGACCACAAGTAGTTCCCTCACCAGGATTACCTGGGCCATGGTGGCCTGGGTTCCAATGAGGACCACCGCCGTCAGGAGGAAGTACCAGCTGCTGGGCCAGCCAAAAGGAAGCAACATTGAATTATTTTGAGACCTCTGCAAAACTTCTATTAATGGGACTCAACCCAACACCCCCTCCCCCCTGTACCACAAGGGTACAGGACTTTGCCCCTCCCCTCAAGGGAGTGGGGAAATTAAAGGAGGTGCTCCTTGACATTTTTCAGAGGTCTCATTTTACTTCATTGACTGTTAGTGGCAAAGCTTTTTAGCGTGGGGACACATCCCAAGACAAAAAGGGGACGGTTCTAATTTTTTCATGTCAAGAAAGAAAAATAGAGCCGTCCCATTTTCTATATAATAATATCGGCTAATTTGCCGTTGACAGAAAAACTTACCCTGCGTTACAATGCGTCTGGCCTGAGTGAAGACAGTAGGTAGCAAACAGCTCACAGGCATAATGGTTTCCCCTGCCTACTGTCTACTGTATTCTATCTACTGTTTCAGTCGGGGCGTGGCGCAGTTTGGCTTAGGGCGTCCGCCTGAGGCGGAAGGTCAGCGGTTAGGATTTGTATTGAAGTAAAATGTCGGGGCGTGGCGCAGCTTGGATTAGCGCGCTTGCTTGGGGTGCAAGAGGTCAGCGGTTCAAATCCGCTCGCCCCGACCAGTTACCTTTTTAAATTGTAACGTCTTCACTCTTATTTAGAGGATTTATGAAACCATCTAGTTACAACTTTGTCTTTAAAGAAAACGGTGATATTTACATCTACAATGCGTTTGTTAATAGCTTTGCGAAGATAAACAGTGAGATTGCCGCGTTTATTAATTCCCCAATAGACGGAGACAAAGCGGTGCAAGTATCAAAAGAGGCAATTTTGCCTTTAATAAGGGGGGGATTTGTTGTTGAGGATGGCAAAGATGAATTAGCGGAGCTTAAAGTACGTAATCGCCTGGGACGATTTGGGCGCACCTCATTTGGCATCACTGTGGCGCCCACTTTAGCTTGCAATTTTAAATGCACCTATTGCTTTGAACAACCATCGTCTGAAAAGATGTCCCAAAAGACTGCAGACACTGTCTATGATTTTGTCCTTAAAAATCTAAAGGACAAGACCAGTTTTGGGGTATGCTGGTATGGTGGAGAGCCGTTGTTAGCTCTTGATATTATTGAATACTTATCCC
>DATETB010000053.1:0-2867 GCA_035283825.1 Candidatus Brocadiales bacterium
AGGGACCTCCTGGTGGTCTCCACCTGTGGATATGACCAAGGACTGCTTGAAAACCCCTGGAGGGAGGCCCAGCTCCTGAAGACCCAATCTCAGGCCCTTTCCCAGGAAACCCTCATGGCCATGATACAGACCCTGACTGAGGTAAAGCGGAAGGCCAGGGATGATTTCCAGCAGAGGGTCTTCCTGGAAATGGCAGTGGTAAAGTTGGCCACGATGGACTTCCGCCCACTGTCAGAAGTCCTGTCCAGGCTGGAAGAGCTGGAAAAGAGATCCTCTGCTATCAGCTACCGGCAATCAGCCACCGGCAATCAGGAGACCAAAGGCGGGAACCCGAAGGCCATACGTATGACCACCGAAGTCACAAATAGTCCCCCCACAGTAGAAACCCCTGCAAGGGAGAAAATACAGGATTCCCCGCCTAAAGACATCGGAGGGGTCTGGACCCAGGTATTAGAAAGGATGCATCGGGAGAAACCCTCCACATGGTCCTATCTAAAAGAGGGACGGCTCAGACAAGACGGGGAGCAAGAGCTAGTCCTGGAGTTTCCTAAGGACAGACCTTTTCCCAAGAAGTACCTTGAGACCAATGCCCAGGAGAGGACGGTGGTGGAAGAATATCTAACCGGCGTACTGGGCTGGAAGCCCAGGCTAAAGTTTACACTCTATGAAAGGGTCGTCCCGGGTGAGGCAACTCCAAAGGACGCCCTGGTAGAGAAAAAGGTGGCAGGGGCCACCCCCGATAAGGGTCTGGCCGAGAAGGCGGTGGACCTCTTCAACGGACAGATTCAAAAATAAGGAGGATTACATGAAAGGTTTTGGCAACTTTGCCGACATGTTGAAGGAGGCCCAGAAGCAGGCCCAGAAGATGCAAAAACGCATGGAGGAACTCCAGCAAGAGCTAAAGGAGCGGGTGGTGGAGGCCAGTTCCGGAGGGGGCATGGTCACCGTCCACATGAACGGCCGACAGGAACTCCTCAGCATAAAGATAGACCCGGAGGTGGTAGACCCTAAGGAGAAAGAGATGCTGGAAGACCTGGTGGTGGCCGCCGTTAACCAGGCCATAAAGAAATCCCAGCAGCTGTATGAAGAGGAACTGGGCAAGCTCACGGGAGGGCTTAGTCTCCCCGGTCTCTCCGGGCTGCCTTTTGGGGGAAAGCCCTAAACTCCTTGAAACGGGAGGGAGACTTTTGCATAATAATGATAATGGGAGGTTGAGAGGTTTGAAGGGCTATCCAGAGGTAATGGCAAGGCTGGTGAAGGGACTGGCCAGGTGGCCGGGGATAGGGAGGCGGAGCGCCGAGAGGTTGGCCTATCACATACTTTGCATGCCTGAAAAGGATGCCCTGGAGTTGGCCGCCACCATCGGAGAATTGAAGAGGAGGCTCAAACCCTGCCCTGCGTGCTTTAACCTGGTAGACGGGGGCGTCTGTCCTATCTGTCAGAACCCCGCCAGGGATTCTAGCGTTATCTGTGCGGTAGAGGAACCCAAAGACCTCTGGAGTATAGAAAAAATTGGCCTGTATAAGGGTCTGTACCACGTCCTTCAAGGCCACATCTCCCCCCTGGAGGACGTCGGACCGGAAGACCTTACCATTGAAAAGCTCGTGGAAAGGGTAAAGACAGGGCAGATAAAGGAGGTTGTCCTGGCCACCAATTTCAGCGCAGAAGGCGATGCCACTGCCTTGTACATACAGAAGAGGCTGGAACCCCTTGGGGTCAAGATTACCCGCCTTGCAAGGGGAATACCCCAGGGGAGTTATCTAGAGTACCTTAATAGTGCAGTCCTGGCCGAGGCCATGGAGGGTAGAAGGACTTTTTAGTACCGTTCCAGCTAATAAATAGTATAATAAATACATTACACTATTGGTAGGCGAATTGACATGAAGTTAGAAGCTTCTTTACAACCACAACTCCAACAGAAATTAAGACTAGCCCCCCAGATAATTCAGTCCATAGAGATACTCCAGTTACCACTCCTTGCCTTGGTGGAACACGTGCAGATGGAGTTAGAGGAAAATCCCGTACTGGAGGAACTGCCTCTTGCGGAGAAGCCTGCTGCGGACGAACCAAAAGAAGAAGAAGACAAAGAGCCCACCGAGACCTTGTCGGGGGGCGGCAGTGCCACAGGTGAAGAATGGCAGGACTTCTCAAGATACCGCAGTAAGGCCGTCCGCCGGGAAGACAGTGACCTGAAACAACAGGCCCTGGAAAATACCGCCAGCAAACCCATTTCCCTCCATGAGTACCTCCTGGGACAATTCTCCCTGATGGAGGTGGCTGAAGAACTCCGTGAGGTATGTGAGTTTATACTCTCTTACATAGACGACAGGGGCTATCTTACCGTCCCGCTGGAAGAGATAGTAACCGGCGCACCCATCCCAGTCGGCCTGGAAACGGCCCAAAGGGCCCTGCAGGTGATTCAGACCATGGAGCCCCCAGGGGTAGGGGCCAGGAACCTTGAGGAGTGCCTGCTACTACAGTTAGATAATAGACTGGAAGACTATGCCTTCCTGAAGGAACTAATCGCCCATCATCTAAAGGACATAGAGATGAAGCGGTATCCCCAGATAGCCAAGGGCATGAACAGAGATACAGAAACTATAAAGAGGGCTGTAGATTATATCAGCACCCTTAACCCCCGCCCTGGTTCCCTCTTTTTAACCGAACCAGTAGCCTATGTAGTACCTGACGTACGGGTAGAGTATGTGGATGGACGCTACGAGGTCATCCTGAACGAAAATTCAGCCCTACCCCGCCTGGCGATAAGCTCCTTTTACAGGGAGCACCTCCACCAGAAGGGGCTGGACGCCACAACCCATCAGTTCCTCCAGAAGAAGATGGAATCCGCCAGGTGGCTCATAGAGGCC
>DATETB010000054.1:0-8305 GCA_035283825.1 Candidatus Brocadiales bacterium
CTTACCACCCCTTACCTCCAATTCAGCACCAGTAGTCTCCCCCCTGGCGCAGGAGAGGACCCTGGTATGCGAGACCACCCCTATACTGGCCAGGGCCTCCCCCCGGAAGCCCAGGGTATTTATGGCCTCAAGGTCCTCAAGTCCAGAAATCTTGCTGGTGGCATGTTTGAGAAAGAGCATGGAGAGGTCCTCCGGACGCATCCCCACGCCATTATCTATCACCTTGATAAGACCCCTGCCCCCTTCTATAAGTTCTACGTCAATCCTGCTGGCGCTGGCGTCTATTGAATTTTCTACCAGTTCTTTGACTACGGAGGCAGGACGTTCTATAACCTCCCCGGCGGCTATCTTGCCAGCCACCGTATCTTCAAGGAGACGTATCCTCCCAGGATAGGGGCTAGGGGGTAGGGGATAGGGGACAGCAACCCCTTCTCCCCCAATCCCTGTCTCGTCTTTCTTCATCTTTTCTCCCTACTCCCTGAAAATTGGAAATTGGAAATTGCTCCGCCTGAGGCGGATTAAAATTTCCAACTTACAATTTACTCACTACTCCCTGCACCACAAGGGTGCAGGGCAAGCCCTACTCCCTGCCGTGAACCACGTGGGGTTCACGGCCTGCCATGCACCCTATATGGTGCATGGCCTACTCCCTGCCCTGAACCGTTCTGGTTCAGGGCCTACCCCCTACTCCCTAGTCCCTGACCCCTGGCCATGAGGCCCTGTAGCACCTTTACATACCTCTCCCCCAGGCAGGAGACCTCTATCCGTCTCTTGTCAGGAGACTCTATAGAGAGGAAGATTTTAACATATTCCTCTGGCAGGGACTCCTCTACCCGGTCAGCCCATTCAACAATAGATAGGCCCTCTCCCCAGAAGAGTTCATCGCAACCCAGTCGGGACATATCCTGTGGCCCCTCCAGACGGTAGGCATCAAAGTGATATATAGGTATTCTACCCTGGTACTCCTGCATGAGCAGGAAACTGGCGCTACGTACTACCTTAGGGTCCACCCCCAGCCCCAGGGCTATGCCCTTCACCAGTGTAGTCTTGCCCGAACCCAGGCTACCAAAGAGGGCCACCACCTCTCCTGGCCCCAGTAACTCCCCTATCTCCTGTCCCAGGGCCATGGTTTCCTCAGGGCTATTAGTTACAAATTCCAAATTATTAAATTTCACAATTAAATTTGAGCCTTTGAGCTTTGACATTTGACATTTTTTTATTGGCTACCGATGCTCATATCCTTGAGGTCTTATCTTGCTGAGTTTTCCATCCGGGGATTGGAGGAAGAGCCCCTGCTCCCGGCGGATATATCCTATCAGGGTGACCGGCACCCTTAGTGGATTCTTCTTTAGAAGCCTCTCCGCCTCCCGTGGGGCAAGGGTGAAGAGTAGCTCGTAATCCTCCCCATCGGTGAGGGCATGGTGGAGGGGAGAGAGGCCCGTCTTCCTGGATAACCTCCGGGCATCCCTGGAGATGGGTATGTCCTCCTCTAAAAGCAATGCACCCACGTTACTCTCTTCCATTATGTGCCCCAAATCAAGTGAGAGGCCATCGCTTACGTCTATCATAGAATGGAGGCGACAATTTTTATTAAGGTAGAGTGCCTCCCTCATCCTGGGTTGGAAGGAGAGGTGTCGGCCCAGGATTGAGCCACCCAGACTGCCCGTAACCAGGATGGCGTCACCAGGTCTTGCCCCAGAACGTGTTACTGGACGGAGGCCCTCCGCCCTCCCCAGGAGGGTTATACATATACAGAGGGGGCCTTTGCCGCTTATGGTATCACCCCCTATTATGGAGACGCCGTACTCCAGGGCCGTCTGCCTCATGGCCTGGAATAGCCCCCTGGCAAGGCTCATCTTTGTGAAGACAGGGAAGGAGATGGCCACCAGTGCCAGGGTGGCCCTACACCCCATGGCCGCCACGTCGCTTATGTTGCAGGCCATAGCCTTTCTGCCCACGTCAGCAATGGAGCATTTGCCGGGAGTGGCCCCGCCACCTTTCAGGCGAAAATGGGTCCCTTCCAGGAGCATGTCTGTAGTAAGGACGTATAAATCCTTGCGAGGTAATTTTATCACGGCGGCATCATCACCTATACCCACCAGTACCTCTTTTTTAGGCCTGTTCTGGAAACCCCTCAGGTATCTTATGTAATCCCTCTCCCGCATGGTTTGTTTATTATACCCTCAAGGGTATGGCGAGGGAATAGAAAGTGAGATGGGACATACAGAGATGGGTAACACTTTGGATAATCCGCCTCAGGCGGGAGGGGACAAAGGGGTGTGTGGGGACAGGGCTGAAGCCCTGTACCTGATTGGTGTAGGGCAAAGCCCTGGGTGGCTTTTTAATTTGTCTGACTTCATCCGGTTTGGACAGTTGTAGGGGCACGTTGTCCGCCTCAGGTGGATGCCCCTACTAGCTCATAGTTTCATTATGCCTACCAATTGGAGGGGGGGGCAAAGCCCCCTTACATCCCTGCTCCGTGGGCCATGCGCCTAAGTTTTTAAAAACTAAAAACATTTATGTTTGACTTTTTACATTTAATGTGTTTTAATACCCAGAATTGAGAAGGGTGGCGAAGGGCTGAGATAGTAGGCAGTAGGCACTATTTACTCCTTATTACTGCTTACTACTTAGCGCCTACTATTTGCGACAAGGGGAGAGGCAGGATGAATGAAAATTATAAAAAATACATAGCAGAAGCCATAGGCACCTTTACCCTGGTCTTTGCGGGAGCAGGGGCGATTTGCGCGGATTACTATCTAAAGAGTACAGGGGGCGCCGGAATAGGACTGGTGGGTGTGTCTATAGCCTTTGGGCTAGCTACCATGGCCTCAATTTATGGCCTGGGGTACATCTCCGGCAGTCACATTAACCCCGCCATAACTATAGCCTGCTGGGCCACCAGGCGAATGGACACCAACCTGACCGTCTTTTACGTCCTCTCGCAACTACTAGGGGCCACTATTGCAGGCTTTGTCCTGAAGACAATCTACCCACAAGCAGTAACCAGCGTCCACCTGGGTTCCACGTTTCTGGGGCAGGGTGTACCCATGGCCAGGGGGGTGCTCATGGAATTTGTAATCACCTTTTTCCTTGTCCTTACCTTCTTCTCAACGGCAATAGACAGGAGGGCCTCCAAGACCTTTGGGGGTCTTTGCATCGGTTTCGCCATGCTCCTTGGGGTTATGGTCGGGGGGGCCGTCACAGGCGGGTCCTTGAACCCTGCCAGGACCTTTGGCCCTGCCATTGCCTCAGGATTTTTTCAGGACCATTTTGTGTATTGGATAGGCCCCATCCTGGGAGGTATAGCAGCAGCCATCTTTTACGAAAGGGTGCTGGCCTCGGAAGAGGCAGAGATTCCAGTGGAAGCAGCCATTAAGAGGGGGAGGCGACCCTCTTAGAGAGTTCCATTAGATTCGCTTCGCTCACTACAAGTATTAGAGGGATTTCCCCACACTCCGGGAATTTGTGGCACTTTACGCATTCGGTCCATATCTTGTGGGGTAGCTCCCCCTTGTCAATGGGGGAGAACCCCCTGTGTTGGAAAAACTCGGGCCTATACGTGAGGACAAAGAGTCTGCCTGCACCCAGGGTTTTTGCCTCTTCAATACACCTCATCAGGAGCTTTCCCCCTATGCCCTTCTTTTGATAGGGCTCAAGTACCGCCAGGGATTTTATCTCTGAGAGGTCTTTCCAGAATATATGGAGGGCCGCACAGCCTACTATCTCCCCATCCTCCAGATAAACAAAGAAGTCCCTGAGATTTTCATATATCTCAGACAGGGAGCGGGGGAGCATGAGGTCCTTCGCAGCGAAGTGGTTGATAATTTTCTGTATCTTCTCTACGTCTGAGATTAGGGCCTTTCTTATCATCCCAGGTCGTTGTATCCCCTTACCCTGAACTTCACCCCCAACTCTCTGGCTATCTGCCTGCAGGCCTCTACGTCTAACCCGGGGACGTCCACCACGGAGAGGGTTACCTCAGGGATAAAGTCCCTGGCATGCCTCGTAAAGGCAAGGAGGGACGGGTAGGCCCTGTCTCCAAAACTAGGGGAACAAAGCTCCCTGTACCCCTCCTCGGTAGGACTGTTAAGGCTTATGTAGATAGAGTCCACTAACCCGGCCAGCTCCGGACAGACAGGCCTTTTATTTATCAAGTCTCCCTGTCCATTAGTATTTAACCTTATTTTTTTACTCCCCTTTTCCTTTAATACCTTAGCCACTCCCTTAAGGACGTCCAACCTCTCAGTAGGTTCGCCGTACCCGCAGAAGACCACCTCGTCATACCCTTCAATATTGTTACCCACGGCCGTTAAGACCTCCTCAAGCATAGGCTCCTTCTTTAGCCCCAGGTAATGACCTTTCACGTAGGGTCGCTCCAGTCGGGGACAGAAACTACAGGTGTTGGGACACTTGCCAGTAATGTTAAGATAGAGAGAATTCCTGATGGTGTAGGCTATCTTGCCCTCTTGGTGGTTGGTGCCCATGCCAAATAGCTGGAAGGCGTTAAAGGTAGTGATTCGGGCAATATCTTCCCCTGTGAGGTTATAGAGCTGGGACAGGATGGGGAGTAGATACCTTAAATAGGCCGGCTCGTTCCTCTTGCCCCTCTGGGGCTGGGGTGATAAGTAAGGGCAATCCGTCTCCAGGAGGAGCCTCTCCACGGGGACAGATTTCACCACCTCCCTGAGATGGTGGGCATTGGGGAAGGTTACCGGTCCAGCAAAGGACAGGTAAAAACCCATCTCCAGGCACTCCCGGGCCGTCTCCTTACTCCCGCTGAAGCAGTGGAACACACCCCTGGGAGAACGACTACGGTATTCCCTTAGGATACCCAGACAGTCAGGTGTGGCCTCCCGGTTATGGATAATAAGGGGCAGGCGGGCCTCAAGGGCCATTTCTATATGCCTTCGGAAGAGGGCCTGCTGGGGCTCCCTGGGACTGAACTGGTGGTGATAATCCAGCCCGGTCTCCCCCACCGCCACTACCCCTGGGGAGCGGACCAGCCCTTTTATCTCTCCCCAATCCGCCTCAGTGACCGCTGAGGCCCCATGGGGATGTACACCTATGCTGGCGTAGAGTCCCTGGTAAGTCTGGACAAGGCCCACCACCCTCCCACTAGAAGCCAGGTCGGTACCCACCACTAAGAGATAGCCGACCCCTTGTGCCTGGGCCCTCTCAAGTACCTCGGGTAAATCCCCTTCATATTCTGCCATGTCAAGGTGGGTATGGGTATCTACTAGTAGCATGGAAATCCTTCTGCGGACACACTATTGGCGGTACTAGCCTTGGGCGGAGAAGACATTTTGGATGATTTTAGAGTCTGACACCCTGCCTTCCTCATCAAATTGGATGGTAACCACGTCAAAACGAAAGCTCTGTCCGGATAACCCCTTTTCCCTGATGTACTGCTGTGCCGCATCAAAGAGGTGCCGTCTCTTTTCATTGGTAATCCTGAGTTCTGGAGGGCCGTATCTGGTGGATTTACAAGCCTTAACCTCAAGAAAAACTATTGTACTACTGTCATAGGCAACAATATCTATCTCGCCGTGGCTTGAGCGGTAATTGCGCTGGAGTATCTGGTAGCCCCACTTCTTAAGGATTTTGACTGCCTGGGTTTCACCTTCCAGGCCCAGGGCCTTTCTGTGTCCCTTGATAAGCCCCTCCTTTGCCCTCCGCCTTAGGCGGATAGGGTAAGGTCTTACAACAAGGGCCGCCAGGGCCTACGCCTGCCCTTTTTCTACTACCCCCTTTTTCTCAACAAATTTTTCCTTCAGCCTCGAGGCCTCCTTGCCTGTCTTCTCCCTCAGATAGTAGAGTTTGGCCCTGCGTACCTTACCACTCCTGACTACCTTTACGTCCAGAAGTCTTGGGGAATGGAGGGCAAAAACCCTCTCCACCCCTTCACCCTGGACCATCCTCCTGGCAACAAATACCTCCTTGAGGCCCCCGCCCTTCTTGCCGATAACCACACCGTTAAAGATTTGGGTGCGCTCCTTTTCACCCTCTATGATTTTTGTATAGACCTCTACCGTGTCCCCCACCTCAAATTGGGGCAAGGTAGCCTTCTGATTTTCCTTTTCCAGGACGTCCAGGATGTTCATATTTTCATTCTCCTTTGGAAACATTCTTTGTAACATAGCCTCCAGGGGCTGTCAAGGGTCTTTTCTGAGTTTAGGGAACTGTTCAGGCACATGGTAATCCGCCTTAGGCGGACGATACTAGATAATCTGCTTGCTCAAACTACTCATCCTGATTACCATGTCCCTGAACTGACCGTACCCATCAGAAAGAATACTTGAGTTTTGGGATATTCTAGTATATTATATTGGTTTTAAATTTTAAAAGACACAGAGGGTACTTTTGCAAAGTAGCACTGTAGAAAGGATAAAAGAGGCCAGTATCCTTCATAAGGGGCTGGGACGCGTAGAGGCCTTTGATTTTGCCCGTGAAGGGCTAAGCCAGTTAAGGGGCGTACTTGACGGCCTATGCGCCGAGGGTACCGAGAGCTTTAGCTTCCATGCCCCGGTACCCAGACCTGAGTACTTTCCTTTCTCAGGCGTAACCAGCTTCCTCCTGAACGAAGACCCCGCTAATAGACAGCTCTCTTTCCGTCTCCTGGAGGATACACTCAAGCAGGCCAGGGAATGGGGTGCAGGGTATGTGGTCTGCCACCTCACCTACAGGCTTGCCGACGCCCAGAATGAGAGGGTGGCTATGCGGCTGGCCGAACAGGCATGCCATCGCCTTGCAGAGATGTCCCGCTCCCACGGTGTCCCCATCCACGCCGAGTTCACCTCTTATTCCAACGCCTTCCATAGGCCCAGCCAGTTTGTAGAAATGGTAGGGGCCCACACAGAGTTGGGTATATGCATTGACACGGGGCATGCCTTTCTGGGTGCACATCAGCGGAATAAGAATTATCTTAAAGACATAGAGGCCCTGGCCCCCTATACCAGGTCTATGCATCTCTGGAACGCCAGGGACTTTGAGCATTACAAGAAGCATGGACACGTCCCCTTACACCCCTCCCAGAGGCCCCATGAGGGGTGGATAGACGTAGAGAGGGTAATGGAGGTAGTGCTCGGTGCGAACAAGGAGGTTAAAATTATCTTTGAGTACCCCGTGAAGGAAGTAACCAGAGAGATACAAGAAGGGTTTGATTGGGTAAAGGGGCTTGCAGAAAGATTTAATAGTTCAGAAGTTCAAGGGCTCCAAAGTAGAAGAAATGAAAAAAGACTTTAAGGTATTACTGATTAATTGCAATACCATGCTTGATACCCTCATTACGGCGGGTATAGGCACCCTCTCCGCCTCCCTGAAGCAGGAGGGGATAGAAGTAAAACTCTTTGATACCACTTTTTACAAGACAAGTGATAAGACCGGAGACGAGGTGCGGGCCTACACCCTCCAGGTAAAAAAGACAGACTTCAAAGAACTGGGCATCCTCCCCGAAGAAGGTGACGTCGTTGAGGACTTCAGGAAAGAAGTAGAGTCCTACAGGCCCGACCTTATCGGACTATCCTGCATAGAGGTTACTTATTCCCTTGGCATAGAACTCCTGAAGGCCGTAAGGCACACAAAGATCCCTACCGTAGCAGGCGGGGTGTACGCCACCTTTTCCCCAGACATAGTAATTAAGGAGGATTGCGTGGACATGGTATGCATCGGGGAAGGGGAGACGGCCCTGGTGGAGCTTTGTAAGAGGATGAGGGCCAGTGAGGACATTACGCACGTACAGAACGTATGGGTCAAGCAAAATGGCATGCTTTACAAAAACCCTCTGAGACGGACGATGGATATGAGGGAACTGCCCTTCCAGGACTGGGAAGTATACGACAGGAGGCGGTTCTGGAAGCCCATGGGGGGTAAGATCTCCGTAACAGGCACCTTTGAAATGAACCGTGGGTGCCCATACAGTTGTTCCTTCTGCGTCAACTCAGGGCTCAATAAACTCTACAAAGGTCTGGGAGGTTACTACAGAGAGCAGGAAATCCCCAGGCTGGTTGAGGAGATGCAGGAGAAAAAGGAGAAGTACAACCTGCAATTCGTTTACCTGGTGGCCGAGAGTTTCCTTACCACCAGCCGTAAGAGGGTAGATGAATTTGCCAGGCTTTACCCCAGGGTAGGACTCCCCTTCTGGATAGAGGCCAGACCTGAATCTATCACAAAGGAATACGTGGAGCTACTGGCCTCCGTCGGCTGTGAGGGTATCAGTGTAGGGATAGAGAGCGGCAACTACGAGTTGAGGAAGAACGTATTGGGAAGGGACATAACGAACGAGAGGGTTATCCATGCCTTTGAA